>JANYLE010000458.1 GCA_025363795.1 Mariniphaga sp.
TTTCAACGAGGGCGGGAGCACCGGAGGAACCGACATTATAGCAATGGTAATTAATAAATACCGGAATATAAGTCCCGGCCGCATCATTATGTATTGCGATGTTATCATTATTGCATCTTCGTATTTCGTTCTTCATTCAGTTGAGAAGCTTGTTTATGGATATGTCTCAATGTGGGTCGTTGCCTATTCTATTGATGCATTCCTCACTGGAGCCCAGCAATCGGTACAATTGTTTATTGTTTCGGAAAAATATGTACAAATAGCTGATTTCATTACGAAGGAGTCAAGGCGTGGATTAACCATCTTTGACGGCACAGGTTGGTATACCCGACAAAATGTAAAGGTCATCATGACCGTCGTGCGAAAACGGGAGTCGCCCGAAATATTTCGAAAAATTAAAGAGCTTGACCCCGATGCATTTATCTCTCTAAATTCGGTAATGGGCGTTTACGGCAAAGGTTTTGACAAATTGAAGTACTGATTGAAGCCTAAATAATTTAACTTAGCCGCCCATCAATCAAAACGAGAGCCAGATGAGAAATCGTAGGATTTATTGGATATCAGGATTAGTGATCGCAGCCTTAGTTGTATTCTTAATTATCAGATTTAATCGTTTTTATCAGAAAATTCCATCACCCGGAGAAGATCTGGTCATCACTGTTCCCGAACCAAAACTACTGTATGGCCTGCCTGCCGATTCCTTTCACATTGAAGAAAGCATGGTTTTAAGGAACCAAAATCTATCTGATATCCTGATCGACCGTGGAGTTTCGGCACAATCAGTTGATCAGATTGCGAAAAATTCGGTCTCTGTCTTTGATGTCAGAAAAATGAAAGCCGGCAACCGCTACACAGTCTTCTACTCAACAGATGCAAACAGAACTCCCCAATTCCTGGCCTACGATAATAATGGTATCGACTATTACTTGTACTCGCTAACAGACTCCTTAAAAGTCAGAGCCGGGAAACATGAGGTGGTATCAAAAAGGCAAACATTATCGGGAACGATCAACTCATCGCTCTGGAATGCGATGAAAGAGAGCAACATCAGCCCTTTATTAGCTGTAGAGTTATCAGATATTTACCAATGGACTATCGATTTCTTCGGAATTCAGAAGGGAGATCAATTCACGGTTATTTATGATGAAGATTTTGTTGGAGGTGAGTCCATCGGTTTGGGAAAAATCTATTCCGCATCATTCACCCAAGGAGGAGTCCCATTTTATGCCATCCGTTTTACACAGGAAGACGGGGATAATTTCTTCGATGAAAAGGGGAACAGTCTCAGGAAATCATTCTTAAAAGCGCCACTTAAATTTTCACGTATAAGTTCCCGCTTTTCAAATAACCGGATGCATCCGGTATTGCGAATTATGAGGCCGCATCATGGCGTTGACTATGCTGCCGCAACTGGAACTCCGGTTTATACGATCGGCGATGGCATAGTACTTCAGAAGAGCTATCAGCCTGCAGGCGGGGGTAATTTCATAAAAATAAGGCATAACTCGGTGTACACCACCACCTATATGCATTTATCAAAGTTTGCTGCTGGAATTAAGGCCGGTGTACGAGTCAAACAAGGTGAAGTCATTGGTTACGTTGGTGCGACAGGATTGGCATCAGGTCCGCACCTCGATTTCAGGGTATATATGGGAGGAACAGCTGTGGATCCATTAACCATCAAATCGCCACCGGCAGAACCCGTCAAACCAGCCAATCTCGCCAAATTTAATACTTTGCGCGATTCTGTTCTCCGACAACTAATTGCTAAACCCATTCCTGTTGCCGCTTTAAAGAAAAGTATATAATCTCAATAACAAGCAAATGGCCTGATTGAAAGACAATCAGGCCATTTGTTTATAATCACTTTTTAAAGGCTATTTTGCTTTCTCTTCCGAAAGCATCACATCAGCTACAAACTGCCTGATTTGTTGCTCATCTTCTTTTTTGCAAATCAACAGGGTATTCTCCGATTCAACCACAATATAATCACTAAGTCCCTGTATTACAGCAACTTTATTGTCGGGTAAATTGATAATGCACTTCTCTGTATCGTATAAAAAAATCTTATTGCCACTTAAGGCATTGTCTAATTTATCTTTCGTATGATTTTCGTATAGCGATCCCCATGTTCCAAGATCGGACCAGCCAAAATCGGCACACAGTACATAAACATTATCGGCCTTTTCCATAACACCATAGTCGATCGAGATATTCGGACATTCTGAATAAACCTTGTTGATATAATGCATCTCATCCGGTGTATTAATAAGCTTTTTCCCATACTCAAACAAAGCATTTACCTCTGGAAGATGTTTAACGAAAGCATTCAAAATGGCTTTTGCTGACCAAATAAAAATACCCGAATTCCAGTAAAATTCGCCGGTTTCCACAAATACTTCTGCCATTTTGCGGTCAGGTTTCTCAGTAAATGTTTTTACTCTAAATAGGTTATCCTTTCCCTCGAATTCGACTTTTTCAGCAACCTGAATATAACCATATCCTGTCTCAGGTCGATTTGGCTGCAAACCTAGCGTGAGCAGAACATCATTGTTACAGACGTACCGGAGACCATTGGTGATTTCCTCCAAAAAATAATCTTCTTTCATGATCAGGTGATCAGAAGGAGCAACGATTACGTTTGCCTCGGGGCAAATGCTTAGAATCTTATAGGTTGCATAAGCAATACATGGAGCAGTATTCCTACGCAAAGGTTCAGATAAGACCTGTGATTTTTTTAATTCCGGAAGTTGGCTAAGCACTAAATCTTTATAATTTTCGCTCGTTACAACAAAGAAATTTTGGGGAGGAATGATTCGCGAAAAGCGATCGTAAGTGAGTTGAAGAAGTGTGCGTCCAATGCCGAGAATATCTAAAAACTGTTTTGGTTTATTGGCAGTACTCAACGGCCAGAAACGGCTTCCGATACCACCGGCCATAATAACACAGTAATTTTTGCAATTTTCCATACAGTTTATTTTTACTCAAAATTATTCATTTTTTTCAAATAACGTACATTCGGTTCAATGTGTTTGTCAATCGCCGGGAAAAAACGCCCGAATCCATTGTTTAAATTATTTGTATTTTTATCGGGAAATCCAGCGGTTGTTAATCCTTTGAAATTCTCTTTATAAAGAACTATTTTAAAATTTCAATTAGCTGATTATTAATATTTATCAAAACAATTTGCGCGTGGGTGTATTCTATCACATAGGACAATATTTTCTGTTAATGGCCCGAGTGTTTAAGAAGCCAGAGAAGAATTCGATCTATTGGCGGCAGTTAATTCTTGAAATTGAAAAATTGGGAATCCATTCCGTGGGGATTGTTGCCATCATCTCAGTTTTCATGGGTGGAATTATTACATTGCAGCTAACCTATAACATGGTTAGCCCATTGATGCCAAGCTATATCATCGGACTTGGAAACCGCGACACACTGATTCTTGAATTTTCCTCGACAATTCTTAGCCTGATGCTTGCCGGAAAAATAGGTTCCAACATCGCTTCTGAAATAGGAAGCATGAGAGTTACTGAACAAATTGACTCAATGGAAATTATGGGTGTTAATTCTGCATCTTACCTGATTCTTCCAAAAATCGTAGCGGTAGTTTTTATCAGTCCGTTACTATTTATCATCAGCGTAACTTGCGGTTTATTCGGTGGCCTATTTACAGGGCCACTGTCAGGTGTAGTTACGGTTGCGACCTATCTTAATGGGATAACCACCACGTTTAATCCATTTTACGTCTATTTTTCGATAATCAAAACTTTTGTTTTCGGATTTTTAATAGCCACCGTTCCGGCCTATCTGGGCTATTATGTACAGGGAGGCGCCCTCGAAGTGGGGCGTGCAAGCACAAAATCGGTGGTCAATACGAGCATCCTGATTCTGTTTTTCGATCTTGTCCTTACTCAATTACTATTCAAATGATTGAAATAAAGAATATTTCCAAATCTTTCGAAGGTCGGGATGTACTAATAGATATCTCCACAATTTTCGAAAAAGGTAAAACCAACCTTATCATTGGGCAGAGCGGTTCCGGGAAAACGGTTCTCCTTAAATCGATCGTTGGCTTAATTGAAGTTGATAGTGGTGAAGTGTTGTTCGATGGACGAGACAACCGCAACATGAATTTCAATGAAAAAAAATTACTCCGTCAGGAGATTGGAATGGTTTTTCAGAATGGTGCACTTTTCGATTCGCTTACAGTGGAAGAGAACGTCCGCTTTCCAATGGACATGTTTACTGATAAGACGATGAAAGAGAAGACTTCAAGACTCAATTTCTGTCTTGAAAGGGTAAACATCAAAGATTCTAACCGATTATATCCGGCCGAAATATCAGGTGGAATGCGGAAACGGGTAGCAATTGCCCGCGCGATCGCACTTAATCCAAAATATCTCTTCTGCGACGAGCCTAACTCAGGCCTCGACCCGGTCACGTCCATATTGATTGACACACTGATCAAAGAGATTACGGCAGAATTCGATATCACAACAGTGATCAACACCCACGATATGAATTCAGTGATGGAAATCGGAGACAAGATCCTCTTCATTTCTGAAGGGAAAAAGTGTTGGGAAGGGAATAACACTCAAATTTTTAATACCAGGAACAAGAAGTTGAATGCATTTGTATTTGCTTCACCGTTCTCAAAGAAATTCAAAGAATTAAGATTAATGGAGGATGACGAATGAGGAATAGTTTGATTATTATAACGGTAATTCTGGTTTTGGCCTGTTCAAATAGCAATGTTCCCAAAGGAATTTTGACAGAAAAGGAGATCACTCCGATTTTGGTTGAAATTCATCTGGCCGAATCAATATTCGCGCAGCGATATTCATTAGCGATTACCGGTGAAAATTACCAGGAAGACTTGTACCTTTCAATTCTGAAAAAATATAAGTTGGACCGCAAGGTCTTTGAGGCATCGGTGTTATACTATGGAAAACACCCCGAAATATACCGACCAGTTTATGACGAGGTGCTCAACCGTCTTAACGAAATGGCTGTTAAGGCGAAAGCGAAAGACTCGATCAGAATGATTCAGGATCGGCTTAAGGCAGAACAGGATCGGCTCAAGCCGGTGAAGGACACCATCAAAACAGTAAAAGACATTAAAACGATCCAATAGCTGCTGATGCGTAAGTTATCTGCTCATTACATTGTTACCGGTACGGGTGATGTACTCGTAAAAGGAATCATCCAACTTACTGATGATGGACACGTAGCCGATATAATCGATACAAATGGTGAATTGGATGAGATGGCTGGTCTCGAATTTTTTAGTGGCGTATTGATTCCCGGATTTGTTAATGCCCATTGCCACATCGAATTATCGCATTTGCGGGGCATCTTTCCCGAAAAGACCGGATTGCCCGGTTTTCTTAAAAATGTAGTTGAATTTCGGAATTTAGAAGAGAAGAAGGTGGTGGAAGAGGCTCAAAAAGCAGATTTTGAGCTATGGAAAAACGGGGTCGTTGCCGTTGGCGATGTTTCGAACACGAACGCCACTTTCCTCCTGAAATCAAAATCAAAAATAGCCTATCACACTTTTATTGAAGCACTTGGCTTTTCACCTCAACGTGCCGAAAAAGCTTTTAATTGGGCCCGGCTTTGCTTTAACCAGGCCACCACACTCGGTTTAACAGCTTCGGTGGTTCCGCATGCTCCTTATTCAATTTCCAAAGAATTATTTCAAAAAATAGCGGAATTTGCCATGGATCACCGATCAGTACTTTCGATGCATAGCCAGGAATGTTCCGAAGAGGATGATTTATTCCGGGCTGGAAACGGGGAAATCTTCAGGCATTTAACCGAAAATATTAACCTTGATCTCTCAAATTTCAAACCAACAGGAAAATCGGCACTTGAAAGCGTAATCAATTGGTTGCCATTAGAAAATAAACTCTTACTCGTTCACAATATTCGAACTGGACAAAAGGATATTGACCTTATTGCACAAACAAGGGAGCTGCAAAAAACCTGGTTTGTGCTTTGCCCAGATTCAAATCTTTACATCGAAGACCGTCTTCCGGACATAGAACTTTTTCGTAAAAACAACCTGCAGATTTGCATTGGGACCGATAGTCTCTCCTCGAACCGAAAACTTTCGATGCTCGAAGAGATGAAAACCATTCAAAGTCATTTCCCGGCTATTCCTTTCGGAGAAATGATGACCTGGGCCACACGAAACGGAGCAGAAGCACTGGGAATGAACGATTTAGCAGGAACAATTGAAAGAGGGAAGCAACCCGGGATCAACCTGATCACAGGGATGGACTTACAGCATCTTCAGTTATTACCTCACTCAAAAGTTAAAAGGTTAATCTGAAAATGCATCATTTTACAATGATCAGGATCACAAAAGCCCAACCTTTTAATGAGTTTCTTACCTTTACGGACTTTACAAATTTACAGCATCCTTCATGTCGACATTTCTATTTGATCAAACAATATTCGGACCGGTTATCAGCCGAAGATTAGGCATCTCGTTAGGAATCAATTTACTGCCGAACGATTCGAAACTGTGCTCTTTCGATTGCATCTATTGCGAATGCGGCTGGAATCCCGAAAAGGGAACTGTAAAAGCCATTCTTCCGACGCGGATTGAAGTAAAAGCACAACTTAGGGAAAAATTGACAGCGATGAAAAGTGCAGGAGAATTACCGGATGTGATCACTTTTGCCGGAAATGGCGAACCCACAATGCACCCCGACTTTGCAGGTATAATGGACGATACCTTGCTCATCCGAAATGAAATTTGTCCCAACGCACGAATTGCGGTACTTTCCAATTCAACGATGCTGCATAAATCCAAAGTTGTTGAGGCACTGAAAAAAGTGGATGACAATATCCTTAAACTTGACTCTGGAATTACAGCAACCATCAAACTGCTCGATCAACCTGTGGGAAGATTTAATTTGCCGACTGTGGTAGAAAATCTTAAAAAATTTGATGGCCAATTAATTATACAGACCATGTTTATCAGGGGCAAATTTAAGGAGGCTACGATTGACAATACCACAGAAATAGAACTGGCCGCATGGATTGCTCTTCTTCAGCAAATTCGTCCTAAACTCGTAATGATCTACACGATTGCCCGCGACACGCCAGCCAACGATCTTCGAAAGGTATCGGAAGAAGAATTGGATACTATTGCAGCGCGGGTCATCAAAGAGACCGGCCTGGAGGTTCAGGTTAACGGATAGGGGAAAGAGGGTGTGAAAGTGTAATAGAGAGAAGGTGAGAAAACTTCTGCTGCAACTACAAACAACTATTAATAAGAAAGATACAATATTTTTAATGCTAAAGTTCAATAAATAAACACAACTATTATTAAAGATGAAAATGAAAATGCGATTTTTGATTTTACTGCTGGTGCTGTTTACTCATGCCACTTATGCACAGCCAGTTGAAAACAAACAGGGCTCGCTCGTGGAATACGTCAATCCACTGGTGGGTACAGATTCCGATTATGCTTTATCCAACGGGAATACTTATCCGGCAATTGCGTTGCCTTGGGGAATGAATTTCTGGACTCCGCAGACCAACAAGAATGGAAACGGATGGGGATATATGTATGACGACGTGAAAATAAGGGGTTTCAAACAAACGCACCAACCAAGTCCCTGGATCAACGATTATGCCGCTTTTTCACTCTTCCCCGAAACAGGAAAACTGATTACCGATGAAAACAAACGAGCTTCGTGGTTTTCGCATAAGGCCGAAACTGCAAAACCTCACTATTATAGGGCTTACTTATCAAATTATGATGTAGTTACAGAAATAACACCAACCGAACGCGCGG
>JANYLE010000472.1 GCA_025363795.1 Mariniphaga sp.
CATGGATACATGGTATTGTGAATAACCAATTTGGGGCAGACATCGGAGGAATTTATCCGAATTACCTGATGCCTTTTATTGAAATGCTTCGGACTTGGCCGGATCATGATGAAGCGCCAAAATGGAAGGAAACACTGAAAACATTTACTTATAATTACCTTATTCCTGCGTGTGAGCAGAATCCATTTTACCTTGTACCACAAGGTATCTTTGGGAAAGAAGGTCCGGTCTGGTTCTGTGGAACCTTTCACGGAACAAATACCATTTACGGTTACACAGCAGCACTTGCATTCGAATTGGCAACGCTTTTCAATGAACCAAAACTCAAAGAGATCGCTTACGGAAATCTTCAATGGATCGCGGGATTAAATGGAGGAATTACAAAAGAGAATTTAAAAGCATGTGTAATTTTCAGCGCAGATCTACCTGAAGGGATTGCATTGCCGGCCAGCATGATATGTGGCGTTGGTAACCGTTGGGCCGGTACTTGGTTTCAAACAAGGGGAGTAATCTGCAACGGTTTCTCGACCGGGAAACAGTTTGTATATGACACTGAACCATTAAAAATAAACGACGGTCCATTCTCATTAACTGATGAAGACTGGATTCCTCACAGCGCGGCCTGGCTCACTGGATTAGCTAAAATGGGTGAATTCAGTAAAGATGTATAATTTCTAAAATGTCAAATATTTAATCAAATCAAAAAAAATGACAAAAGTTAAAGAACTTGCAAAAATGATTGACCACTCTATTCTTCATCCAACGATGACAGATGAAGATTTAAAAAGAGAGTGTACAATCGCCAAAAAGTATGATGTTGCTTCGGTTTGCGTAAAACCTTACATGGTAAAACAAGCCAAAGAACTCTTGAAAGGGACAGATGTTTTGGTCGGATGTGTGATTGGCTTTCCGGCAGGGAACTCCACGATTCAGGTTAAAGTTTTCGAAGCTGAAAAAGGTTGTGATGATGGAGCTGTTGAGATAGATATGGTAATCAACATTGGTAAAGCACTCCAGGGCGAATGGGATTACATCGAAGAGGAGATCAAGGCAGTAACCGATGCAAGCCATCGAAATGGAGCTATAGTAAAGGTGATTTTCGAAACCGACTATATTACAAAGAAAGAGGACATTATTAAACTTTGCGAAATCTGCACGAAAGTCAGTGCCGACTATGTAAAAACATCTACAGGTTTTGGGTTTGTAAAAGGAGCTGACGGAAAATACGACTATGTTGGAGCTACCCTTCCAAACCTTCAGCTAATGCGCCAACATTCCGGACCAAAAGTAAAAATCAAAGCTGCTGGCGGAGTTCGTACGCTCGATCAATTGATTGCGGTAAAAGAAGCCGGATGTTCGCGCAGCGGAGCAACCGCTACAGTGGCCATGATGGAAGAGGCGATCAGACGGTTCGGCAACGAATAGCCATTCATGCTGATAACTTGAAGTGACCAACTGACAATCTCACCATAGAAAGCAGGCAGCCACTTTTTCGTTCACCTGTCCCGCTCATCCAATTGTGCATCCTATTATGGAGACACTCCTCATCAGGTGAGGAAACTCTCCTCATTAGGATGGGGAAACTCTCCTCATTGGAGCGTAATCATTAATTAAAGAAAAGGATTAGAATAACCGATCAACCGCATCCATTTTCACCCCGCATTAAGCATCAACGAGTTAAAAATTGACTACGTTTGTAAATAACATTAACGCGTAACCAAACAATATGCTGAGCCAAATTAAAATTATCGGGTTTGATGCCGATGACACTCTTTGGGTAAATGAGCCTTTTTATCAGGATGTTGAGAAAGAATTCTGCCATATCCTGAAACCATACAGACATGAAAAAGAAACTTCTGAAGAACTTTTCAAGACAGAAATCCAAAATCTTGAAATTTACGGATACGGCGCCAAAGGTTTTATTTTATCGATGGTCGAAACAGCTCTCAGGGAAACAAATGGGAAAATAACACCTGCAGAAATAAGTTCGATAATCGAAGCCGGAAAGACCCTTTTAACAATGCCCATCCAACTACTGGATGAAGTTGAAGAGGTGTTGCAAAAACTTCAGGGACGCTATAAGCTAATCCTTGTCACGAAGGGGGACCTTCTGGATCAGGAGCAGAAGTTACAAAAATCGGGACTGAGCCGCTATTTCCATCATATCGAAATCATGAGCGACAAGCACGAAAACAACTACAAAAAGCTTCTGGCCCATCTCGAAATTGAACCCCATCAATTCCTGATGGTTGGAAATTCAATTAAATCAGATATCTTACCGGTAATTAACATTGGTGCAAAAGCCATCCACATTCCATTCGAAGTAACCTGGCAGCACGAAAGCAACCATTCAGCACCTGATAGTGAAACATTTATTACCGTTTCGGAAATCTCGGAAATATTAAACATACTATAAATCAACTGCTCAATGAAAAACCTGGTTTTACTAACTTTCCTTTGCCTGCTTCAGATTGGCTTAAGGGCACAAACTTACCCGTTTCAGGATAACAAACTAAGCGATGAAAAACGTCTGGATAATTTGATTTCACAGCTCACACTTGATGAAAAAATCAATTGTTTATCAACACGACTGTCGATACCCCGACTTGGAATAAAAGGGACACGCACCGTCGAGGGATTACATGGACTGGCACTTAGCGGACCGGCAAACTGGGCTTTAAAAGGCAAAGGTGCATCATGCACCACTACATTTCCGCAATCAATCGGTCTGGCAGAAACCTGGGATCCTGAATTGCTTGCACAATTGGCTTCGCTCGAAGCCGAAGAATGTCGTTACCTGGCACAAAGTCCAAAATACGAAAGTGCCGGTTTAATCGTATTTTCCCCAAATGCCGATCTTGGGCGCGATGTACGCTGGGGACGCACAGAAGAGTGTTACGGCGAAGATGCTTATCTTACTTCAAGATTGGTCGTTGCATTCGTAAAAGGGCTTCAGGGAAACGATCCGAAATACTGGAAAACAGCCTCGCTGATGAAACACTTCCTGGCCAATAGCAATGAAAATAACCGAACCATCAATTCATCCGATTTCGACGAACGCCTGTTCCGTGAATATTATTCATATCCTTTTTTCAAGGGTGTAACCGAAGGTGGTTCACGCGCTTTCATGACAGCCTACAATAAATACAACGGTATCCCATGTGTTGTTAATCCTGTTTTGAAAAATGTCACAATAAACGAATGGGGTCAAAACGGTATTATTGCTACTGATGGCGGAGCTTACCGGCAGTTGTTGACCACGCATAAATATTATCCCGATCTTCAAACAGCTGCTGCCGAATGTATCAAAGCAGGCATCACGATGTTTCTTGACAATTACAAGGAGCCACTAAAACAAGCAATTACCGCCGGACAGGTTTCCGAGAAGGAAATTGATAATGCAATCAGGGGCTCATTAAGAGTCATGCTTAAGCTGGGATTGTTCGATCAATCAACCGAAAATCCGTATTCGCAGATTGGAATTAAAGATACCATTGCCCCATGGACAAAACCTGAAACCCTGGCATTGGTGCACAAAGCAACCGTAAAATCAATTGTTTTGCTGAAAAACGACAAACAGTTACTTCCGATTAACGTACAGAAAGTGAAGCGTATTGCTCTGATCGGGCCAAGCGCCGACAAGGTTATTTCTGACTGGTACGCGGGCACGCCACCTTATGCAATAACACCCCTTGCGGGAATCAGAAATGCTGTTGGAAGCGCTGTAGAGATCATTTATACTTCTTCTAATAAAGCGGATTCAGCTGTAATTGCGGCAAAAAAAGCGGATATCGCCATTGTATGCATTGGCAACCACCCGCTTAGTTACGGTTTAGGCTGGGGTCAAAACTATGTCGCCAGCGATGGCCGCGAAGACGTCGACAGGCAGGCATTATCGCTTGAACAGGAAGATCTTGTGAAACTGGTTTATAAAGCCAATCCGAACACTATTCTGGTTTTGGTATCAAGTTTCCCCTATACAATCAACTGGTCGAAAGAACATGTGCCTGCAATTCTGCACATTACCCAATCGAGTCAGGAATTGGGGAATGCTCTGGCAGATGTGATCTTCGGGAAAAACAGTCCTGCCGGACGATTGGTGCAGACATGGCCAACTTCAATCGATCAGTTATTACCCATGCTTGACTATAACATCAAAAATGGCCGCACTTACCTGTATGATAAAAGCGAACCGCTGTTCCCGTTTGGACATGGACTGACCTATACTTCATTTAAATATTCTGATCTAAAGACTGAAAGACAATCGGTTAAAGAAGGCGAAATAATCAACATCTCATTCAAACTTGAAAATTCGGGTAATTACGACAGCGATGAAGTCGCGCAGTTGTATGTCAGTTTTCCTGATTCGAAAGTTGAACGGCCAGCAATTGCTTTAAAAGGATTCAAACGGGTTTTTGTCGCCAAAGGACAAACCATTGAAGTTACTGTTCCATTAAATACCGACGAATTAAAGTATTGGAATGTGGAAAAGCATGCCTTTGTGCTCGAAAAGGGAAAGTTAAACTTCTCAATTGGAGCTTCTTCAGCCGATTTACGCCTGACAGGCAGCATTATCATTCAATAAAAACGGAAATGAAATATTTTATTCTGCTACTTACGATTACCCTGTTTGCCTTTTCTTCTGTAGCCCAAAAACAGAAAGTGTGGCTTGATGCCGATACTGGCAACGAGATGGATGATCTTTATGCGATTGTCCGGCTCGTCAAAGCATCTCAGATTGACCTGATTGGCTTAAGTTCGGCACATTACAACAATCCAGATTTATTGGTTTTCGAAAAATGGAATGCCTACGATACGAAAGGATTGAATACGGTGACCGAAAGCCAGCGCCTCAACGAACAGATTTTAAAAGCTTTGGGTAAAATGGATGTTGCCCATCCGTTGGGTGCCGACCGACAGATCGGACGTTCATGGGGTCAACAGGATCCGCGTGATTCGCCCGCAGCACAGGCCATTATTGCCGCGGTGAAAAGTCTTCAGGCAAATGAAAAACTCGACATCGTGACAATTGGTGCGATGACCAATATGGCCACCGCTTTGATACTTTCACCCGAAATTAAATCAAGGATTCGTTGTTTTGCGCTTGGGGCACAGTACAATCCCAAAACCAAAGTGTGGAATAAAAACGAGTTCAATATCCGCAACGACCTGAATGCCTTTGACTATCTGTTGAATCTTGAAGGTTTTGATTTCACGGTGATGAGCCTGGAAGCTGCTAAACCTCTTCAATTCAAACGGGAAGATACTTATAGTCGACTTGATGAAAAACTTGAAGTGGAAAAAATCCTGAAAGACCGGTGGCGTGAGCAGAATCCACAGGACGATTCACGCGTAATTTGGGATCTTGCTTTGGTCGAAGCCTATCTGAATCCCGCTTTGGCTCAACTAAAGACGGTTACAACTCCACCGGAAAACAAACAGCGAAATATCCGCGCTTACATTAAAATCGATGAAAAAGCATTGTCTGATGATTTTTGGAAAACATTAAAAATTGGGTCCCGCTAATTACAATCGTGGACTAAATAACAAAAACGATTACAATTGAGATCAGCATTAGCCTAATCGTTGACCAATTAAGAAAACTAAAAGCGTAAACTGAACATTCTTTATATTTGCGAATGCCTTTAAGCATAACAATAACCAAATATCTTTTCTTATGGAAAAGCAAACTAAACTAACAAGACGCAGTTTTATAGCCCTTTCTGTTTTAGGAGCAGGCGGAATGTGTTTACTCAGCCGTTGCACAAATCCACCCCTTTCACCCTGGCGGTTTATTACCGTGCAGGAATCAAATTTACTTGATGCATTGGTGGAACAGATTATTCCAACCGATGAATGGCTCGGCGGACGCGATGCTGGGGTCACCAATTTCATTGATATGCAATTAACAGGACCTTACACCCGGTACCAGGAAACCTACCGGAAAGGACTGATGGCAATTCAGGAAACCTGCAAGACTAAATTTCAAAAGCGATTCGAAGAACTTCCATTCGAAAAACAGACCCAATTTCTTGAAGCCATGGAAGCTGGAAAGATGGAAGGGAAGCTATGGGAGAAAGGGCTTGACCGACAGTTTTTCAGACTGATCAGAGATCACTCACTGCAAGGCTTTTATGGAAGTCCACGCCATGGGGGAAACAAAAACAATGTCAGTTACAAAATGATGAGACTCGATTACCCGGTTATCATTGGACAAAACCGCTACAACAACTAATCTTATGGGAAATAAACATGTAAATGCCATCGTTGTCGGTGCAGGAGCCGGAGGTGGAATAGTAGCCAAAGAGTTAAGTGTTGCCGGACTTTCGGTCGTTCTTTTCGAACGGGGAGGCTGGGCCACTTACGATGATACCGATACAGACGAATTGAAATCTCAGCGCACTACCCCACTTGGCAATGCTTATGGTCCTGATGATTCGCGCTATAAACGGGTTATAGCAAATGCAGACGGAAGCACATACACCGTATTACCAAGTGAAGGTGGTTACAACAATAACGCAGCTTGTGTTGGATCGGGCACCGTTAGTTACGGAGCCATGGCCTGGCGTTTTATGCAGGAAGATTTCAAACTGAAGACCACTTACGGAGCCATTGAAGGTTCTACCCTCGCTGATTGGCCATTCACCTACGAAGATCTGGAACCTTGTTACGAAAAAGCAGAATGGGAGATTGGCGTTTCAGGCGACGCTACACAGAATCCATTTGGCGCACCACGCAACAAACCATATCCGATGCCCCCTTTTTCGCATAATAAGGAGGCGCAGTTGCTGTATGATGCGGCCAAACGATTGGGATATCACCCCTTCCCTATTCCGATGCTGCGTAATTCAATCCCATATGGTGGCCGCCCTGCATGCATCCGGATGCGCACCTGCTGTGGTTACGCCTGCCCGGTAAATGCCAAATGCGGTACACAAAATACAGTGATTCCAATTGCGATTGCAACCGGCAATTGTGAATTGCGAATCAATTCAGTGGTCAGTGAAATTCTTGTAAACGAACAGGGAAAGATCACCGGCGTAACCTATTTCGATGAGAAAAACAGGAAACAAACCCAAACAGCTGACTTAGTAGTTGTCTCATGTTCAGCTACAGAAACAGCAAGGTTGCTTCTTAATTCCAAGTCGAAGTTCTTCCCAAACGGAATTGGAAACGAAAATGACTGGGTGGGCCGCAATCTCCAGGGACATGCCTACACAGGTGCTTATGGAATTTTTGAGGATGAAGTTTACGATGACCTGGGTCCGGGCGCTTCGGTAGCCATCAGCGATTTCAATCACCATAACCCGGGAATCATGGGTGGCGGAGTGCTCTGCAATGAATTTATACGAATGCCATACTCATTTACTGGAATCCGTCCTCCGGGCTCAGCTAGCTGGGGCAAAGAACACAAAGCGTTTCAAAGACTTAATTTCAAGCGGGTGGCTCAGGCGGTCGGACCTTACCAGGAAATCCCAAACTTTGAAGCCAGGGTCGAAGTCGACCCTGTTGTAAAAGATTTCTGGGGAATCCCTGTCGTCCGGCTATCAGGCTCACGACACGAAAAAGATGTCGAAGGATGCCGGTTAATGTCCGAAAAAGCTGAATTATGGCTCAAGGAAGCAGGGGCAATTCATACATGGCAATCACTTGGTGGTGGAAAAGGGATCAGCGGTGGTCAGCATCAGGCAGGTACCTGCAGAATGGGTAACGATCCTAAAACATCGGTAACCGACAAATTTGGAAGAATTCATGCGGTTCCAAACCTCTTCGTTGCCGATGGCAGTCTGAATGTCAACAATGGAGGATTCAATCCTGCATTGACAATCATGGCTTTAGGCTTCCGGGTTGGTGGATACATCGCTAGTGAATGGTCAAAAGGTAACCGATTTAAATAAACATCCCAAAATGGCAAAAAATAGAATTTTTAAAATAGTCCTGCTGCTCATACCAATAGCATTGATAATTATCACCATCGCATTTGGTTCATTCTATTCCTACTGGAATTCGGCTTCACCCGAAAGAACATGCTCCTCGTGCCACGAAATCGGAAAATCAGTCAATTCGATGGCGCAGTCCTCGCACCGCAACTTTCATTGCAAAGAGTGTCACGGAACAGCTTTGAGCAATGGCATTCACAGCATGAAAGAGAAAGGGATGATGGTCGTCAACCATGTCACAGATAAACGGGTTGAAAACATTAAACTTGGTGAATTACAGCTGCTGGAAGTCCTTAACAATTGCAAACGTTGTCACACAACAGAATTTGCAAAGTGGACATCAGGTGGACACTCCATTGACTATCAGCATCTATT
>JANYLE010000427.1 GCA_025363795.1 Mariniphaga sp.
AAAGATTGCGGCAACCAAACCCTGAACCACGAATGTTCGTCCAGTGTATTACCAGCCGAAGCATAATCGCATAGGGTAATCTCGGTTGGCTTATTTTCTGCCTCTTTGTGTGATTCAATCATAAATGGGCTTTTAAATTTCATCCAGATGCCGTCTTCATTGATGCCTGCCGGTTCCAGATCTATATATCCATCTTTATCAACCATTGGCTTAATTGTTTCGTCAACATTTGGCGTTCCAAGCCTTGCATCACGAGTAAGTACGATCGGGCCACGAACGATCGCCATATTCTCCGGCACATCACCCATACGAACAACACGCCCGCGCATATCCAATGTAAGGTTGATCTCGTCTCCAGATTTCCAGGTCCGGGAGATTTCGGCATATTTCCCTGCTGCGACAGCATTAACCGGCTGGCCATTCACAGCAAGAACAGAACGTAGACTCCATTGTGGAATACGGACACGAATATTCAGATGATCCTCTTTATTGAGTACCAACTTAATCGTAATATTACCAGAAACAGGATAATCAGTATGCTGAACAACTTCCACTTGCTTTCCATTGGTGGTTGTCAGGTTGTAGCTTCCTTCAGCAAAGAAGTTAACACTTAACCCGTCTTTATCACTCATAACTGCAGTAAGCGGCAAAGTAAATAACCCTCTCGGGCCACTTGCAACACAACAATTAAGTCCCATACCACACTGCTCACTACCTTGAAGCCGTTGTCCTGCCAGGGGGGAATATTTCGCCCAGTCCGAGCCGTCAGTATACATCGAACCTAATAATGCATTGTACCAGGTCTGTTCGATGGCGTCGGCATATTTGCTTTCTCCGGTAAGCCTTAAAAGCTGCTGACTTAGTTTAATCCAGGTGGCTGTCACGCAAGTCTCCTGGTAGTGGTCAATATGCATTGTTTGCAAATGCTTCCCGCCAAACCAACACTCAACACCTGAACCGGACCCCGTGATATTGATTTCTGTATCGCTGATATTTTGCCACGTTTTTACCACTGCTGCACGATACTCGCTTTTTCCGGTCAACCGGTAAAGTTCCAGTAATCCTTCATAGCACGACATCATCTCATAAGCTTTTTGTCCCTGTTCGGAGCCAAACCAGTTTTTGGGTTTTGGAAAACGCTTGGAAACATCAACACCTGATTTGGAAATCAGCTGCGGACCATCAGGCGTTTCCCATTGCCGGACTATTTCATTCGCAAAATCGAGGTAACGTGGATCACCTGTGCGGGAATACAGTTGGCAGATCGGTTCAAGAACAGAAGACGCTGCCATTCCATGATGATTCCCTTGCTTTACAATCAATGCTTTTTTGTCGGCCAACTCTTTGATTAGATGATCTGCCAGTTTTCTAACAGCCAACAAACTGTTTTTATCTTTTGTTAAATCATAATAAGCCAGCAATCCAAGCATACAATATTTCCGACCCCAGATATCCCACTGTTCGAGATGCTTACCATCTGCATAGTTTCCGATATATCCATCGGGTGTCTGGGTGGATAAAAGACCTGAAACTGCCTGATCAAGAATTGTTTTCAACTGAGGCTCGGGCCGATATTTATAGGCCAGCACAGCCGACGTGAACCATTTGCCCCAAAACTCGGTTTGCCAGCAACGATCTTCGGTGCGGTTACGAAAAGGTTCAACCAGGCGGTTAACATCCTGTGCCAGAATCCTGTTTTTGTAAGATGCATCCAGTTTCATGCCAACAAAGCCCCCTAATGTGGCAGAATTGGCCGGAAATAAACTGTCTATTTCGGCCGGTTTAACCGGCTTTTGTCCAAATGAAGTAACCGCAAATGATAGTTGCAGCAAACAGATTAAAAAAATTAAGGTTTTACTCATAAGTAGTATATTAAATCAGTATGGTGTAATATAAATCGTGCTTTAGGAATACAAAAAAAATGAACCAGAGCTTTTATAGCAACTTCAAATCTCACTGAATTAAAATACGTGCCGGCTTAATCATTGTGTTGGCTAACAAACTCTCGGTACAGTGAAGGGGTTTTCCCAATTTTTGCTTTAAATTGCCGGTTGAAGTTTGAAATATTATTGAACCCTGTCTCAAAACAAACAAATTCAATGGTCTGATTGCCATGCCGAAGGAGTTTACAGGCATAGCTGATACGAAGTTCATTGATGAATTCGGCGAATGTTTTTCCGGCCTTTTTTCTAAAATAACGACAAAAAGCTGTAGGATTCATGCCTGCAACAGAGGCAACTTCCTGTAAGGATATTTTGCGGTTATAACTTAAGGTGGAAAACTCATAGACCTTAATCATGCGATCTTCAATATGATAGTTCAAAGCATTGGCATATCCGGGACTGGCGATAGGTAAAAAATCGGTTTGTCCCAAGAAATTAAGGAGCTCGATAAGTGAAAGATAACGCCTTAGTCCTTTCTCTGCATACATTTTATGGAGCATCAAAGCAACCGGTTCGACTGTATGAGGCGGAAATTTCAATCCTCTCGATGAATTGGACAGCAATCGAAGGATACTCACAAACTCAGGACTTCTAAGCTGGTTCTTACCAAAATAATCAATCGGAAACTGAAGGATATAGGCATTGACCTTAAGATCCGGATTCCCGGAATAATATTGTGCATCATTGTGATGAAAATGAGGTAGAGTGCTGCCATAAAATACGAAATCGCCCGGCTCAAATGGCTCTACAACGTCACCTACAAACTTCTTTCCTGTGCCCCGGACAATATAAATCATCTCGAACTCATTATGGAAATGCCATGGCACTGAAAAATGGGCAAAATCGTTATACCTCAGAACAAAAGAATTCTCCGCAGGATAGTTAATGACTTCTTTGAATGGCTTCATAAATATTAGGTATGTAATGAAGAAATACTTTACTCATGAGACTAGGCAAATATAGTATAACTATCTGCAAAAAAAATATTGAAAGGTGTGTTTTGAAACATGTAACATTGGAACTGTTAATTCATGTTAAAATTTACCGATAAATCATGAATTAACAACCAAACACCGCTTACATAAAATAGCTAACTATCATTACATTGCAAGATTGAAGCAGTTATATTTCATGACATTGGGACATTCAACTTTTTGAAAATTTCAATTCATTTTAATACAGATTGGTTGTTGATCCTGCTTCTCTTTTTTCAGATCGCGAATAAAAAATGCTCTAACACCTTATAAATTAGAAGTTTTAGGAAACATTCAGATTAAATAATTTTATCCAAGAACCCATTAATCGATTAGTGTTCAATCAAAAAAACAATCTGCCAATGAAACAAACAAGACAGAATTAAATTACAGAGAATGCTGTTCAGACACAGCAACTGTAAAAAGAGAGTGTTAAATTGTTAAAACAATCAGTGCCTGATACCTAAACGAATCCTTCTTCAATCAGGAACTGTAAAACCAAATTAGACAATGAAAAAAAAGCTACAAAATTTTCACCTCAATTCGCTAAGCCTCTTAGTGAAAAAGTTTTTGTTAGTTACTAAACTAACCATCATTTTGATCTGTTTCTCAGGGATTCTAAACAGCTTTGGAGCTGTTGCCTCTCCTCTGGCTGCCGAGCAGCAAAAGACCAAGGTGATTACCGGAAAAGTTTCGGAAGACTCCGGACAAACGGTGCCCGGTGCATCAGTTGTCGTAAAAGGCTCTTCCATTGGGACAATTACAGACATGGATGGAAAATTCTCCCTGAATGTCCCGGTTGATGCCAAAACACTTGTTATATCATTTGTAGGAATGGTAACACAGGAAGCTGCTATTGGAGCAAAGACGAATTTCAGTATTGTTCTTGCACAGGAAACCATTGGACTAGAAGAAGTTGTTGCTGTTGGATACGGAACTGTTCGCAAAAAAGACCTTACAGGATCTGTTTCATCAGTAGGAAGTTCAAAATTAGCAGAACGGTCAAGTTTTAGTGCTGCTCAGGCACTGCAAGGAAAAGCTGCCGGCGTTGTCGTACAGCAAACAAATGCGGCTCCAGGCGCTGACGCAAAAGTAATGATCCGTGGTAACCGTTCATTATTAGCTACCAATGATCCTCTTTATGTAGTTGACGGTGTTCCTTTGGTTGTTGGATTAAGCGAAATCAGCCAATCGGATATCGAAACAATCGATATCTTGAAAGATGCCTCCGCAACAGCTATTTATGGTTCAAGAGGAGCAAACGGAGTTGTGTTGATTACAACCAAAAAAGGAAAAGAAGGCAAAGCTGTTGTAGATTACAATGGTTATTACGGCATACAAACACAAGCTAAAAAGCTTGATCTTTTTAATGGTCCTGAATGGGTTGCATTTTTACGGGAAGCTTATCGTACCAGCGGTGTATACCCCGTTAAACCAACCTACGACATGGATATAAAGATGCTTCCAGTAGGTCAGGAAAATGACCTTACGGGTATAGCATTTAAAATCAAAAGCGCTTATGATGCAGATGGTTCATGGCATCCTGAACGCCTTCAATCAACCGACTGGTTAGGCGAAGTAATGCGCCAGGGACAGGTGACCAATCACGAGGTAAGCGTTCGCGGAGGTACTGAAAAAATGAAAATTTTGGGTTCTGCAACCTATTATAATGAAAAAGGACTTTTAAAAACGCAGGATTATTCCCGTTATTCAGTTCGTGTTAATTTTGACTGGGATATTTCTGACTATGTTAAGATTGGTGGACAAACCCAGTTTTCACATTTCGATCGCCATGACGGACCAAATGTTTATGATGGAGTAAAGAGCCTTTCTCCTCTTGCCAATATAAGGGATGCCAACGGTGCTTTGATTAACCGTCCGGGTAACGATCCACAGTTATGGAATCCAGTTCTGAATATAACCAATGCTACTGTTCTTTATAAAAAGGACCGCTTTTTAGGAAGTTATTACCTGGAAGCAAAACTGCCTTTTGATATTAAATATCGTTCCAACTTTGGATTGGATTTTGGTCCTTATTCTGACCAAAGATTCTACGGTTCGCGCAGTTCAGACCGTCAAGGTGGTTTGGCCCGTGCTGAGGATGGTGGCGATACCCGTACTATGTTTACCTGGGAAAACCTTTTATACTGGAATAAAACAATCAAGAGCCACACTTTCGGCGCTACTTTACTCCAATCGATCCAACAGGAAACTTATGAATCATCGCGTATCAGTGTATTAAACCTTCCTTACGAATCGCAAAAATGGTACAATGTAGGTAGTTCTCCCACCATTTCAGCTGTTGCAAGTAACTTTGTTAAATGGCAATTGGCCTCATTTATGGGTCGTATCAATTACAGTTACAAAGATCGTTATCTGTTGACCGCTTCTGCTCGTTATGATGGTTCTTCACGCCTTTCATCAGGCAACAAATGGGTGATGTTCCCATCGGCTGCTCTTGCATGGCGTATTAATGAAGAAGGATTCATGAAAGGGACCTCAACCTTCAGTAACCTGAAACTTCGCGTTGGTTACGGGATAACCGGTAACTCGGCTATTGACCCCTACAAAACATTAGGTAATCTTGGATATGCCCGTTACAACTATGGAAGTACCAACGCCATGGCTTTTTACCAGAACGAGATGCCAAACCCGGATCTGAAATGGGAAAAGACAAAACAATGGAATGCAGGTCTTGATTTTGGAATTTTGAAAGGCAGAATCAGCGGAGTCGTCGATGTTTATCTTCAGAACACATCCGACCTGTTAATGAACAGACAATTACCACAAGTATCCGGTTTCAATAGCGTTGTATACAATATTGGTAAAACCCGGAATAAGGGGATCGAGGTAACGATAAACACCCAGAATATTCAAAAGACCAATTTTACCTGGAGCACCGACTTTATTTTCGCCAAGAATAAGGAGGAAATTGTTGAACTTTACGGAGGTAAAAATGACGATACGGGAAACGGTTGGTTTATCGGACAACCTCTTCAGGTGTATTATGACTACAAATCTCTGGGAATATGGCAATTGGGCCAGGAAGCTGAAGCCGCTAAGTTTGGTTCGGCATTTATACCCGGGACAATTCATATAGCAGATACCAACAATGACGGAAAAATTACTGCTGCTGACCGACAAATTCTCGGCACAACACGGCCAAAGTTCACTGCAAGTATGACCAACTACTTTACTTACAAAAATTTTGACTTTAATTTCTTTTTAAATGCTTCTTACGGAAACATGTTGCAATTCGACAGGAACATGAGTTTCAACGGTCGCTATAACAGTTTAAAAGTCAATTACTGGGCGGTAACTGAATACGATGCAGCCGGAAAAGCTACAGCAAGTAATGGCAGCAACGACGCACCACGTCCGAACAACGGAGTTGAAAACCCCGCTTACAGAAGTGCCCTTAACTTCTTTGACGCCTCATTTCTCCGTTTAAGCAGTGTTTCATTAGGATACAACATACCTAAAAGCATCGTGAACAGGGCAAAAATATCCAAACTCAGGTTGTACATGACCGTTCAGAATGCTTTCTGTATTACAAAATATCCGGGAACCGACCCTGAAAGTGGTCAGGATTTCAATAATCCAATGCCACGCACGATCATGTTTGGTATCAACATGAGCTTATAGTTCATTGTCATTTATGAAGCATTACAACGTAAATAATAAGTATATGAAAAAAATAGCTAAATATATATTCACAGTTCTGGTAATCTTCTCGTTCTCAGCTTGCGAAAATTATTTGAAGGAGGAGAGGTATACCGATGTAGGATACGATTATTTTACAACCAAGGTTGGAATGGAAGCAGCCGTTACGGGTGTTTACCAGGCAATGAGATGGTATACCGGTGCGTGGAATATTGCCGGCAATCAAACTGGAGCATACACTTCAGGTACTACCTCTACTGCTGCGGGCAATATGGAAACCTATTTTTGTTTGACCGAATATGGCACAGACATGACATGGGAAGGTACTGACGGAGGAAATAAAGATCCTTTCAACAAATACCTGAGTTCGCTGAACTCTTCACAGGATGTTATCAATAAATTCTGGAACAATAACTTCAAGGGTATTACACGTGCCAATACAGCATTAATGTATATGGCTAAGGTTCCAGATATGACCGATGTTCAAAAGGCTCAGCGCTCTGCAGAACTAAAGTTTATGCGTGCTTACTACTATTTCGACCTTGTTCAACATTTTGGTGGTTTGCCAATCATAACTGAAGGAAATGTTACCCAGGTTGTAACAGATTTTAAGCGTGCTCCTGTGGCTGACGTTTACAAACAAATCATCAGTGACCTGAAAGCTGCCTATGATGTACTTCCCGATGTTTATCAGCAAACTGACAGAGGCCGTGCCACAAAATGGTCAGCTTCACATTTGCTCTCCAAAGTTTATCTGACACGTATTAGTGCTGAAGCAACAGTTCGTGGTGGTAAAGCAACCGATTTGGACAGTGCGGCATTCTATTCCGAAGCTGTTATCAATTCAGGCAAGTTTGCTTTGGAATCCAATTTTTCCAATGTTTTCGAACAAAACAACCAAAAAGTATCCAAGGAAATTATCTGGGATGTTGAATACACCAAAGATGCACTTTTTAGTGGTGCCGGTAGTTCAACTTCTGACGGTGGCAACCAGTTGCACCTTTACTGGGTAACTCAGTACGATGTGAAACCGGGTATGATCCGCGATATCGCCAATGGTCGCCCATGGAAACGTCTTCGTATCAATCCACAGTTCGCGCAAACCTTATGGGATCGCACAGCTGACTCACGGATTTACAAGACATTTAAATGGACTTTCTATTCGAACAATGCAGCCACTGCACCTAAATGGGCCGCCAATTATTACTACATCAACCCTGCAACCAATGCAGCTACAACTGAAGTAATTTATAGCCCCCCTGCTGATTTGGTTGGTAAACCAAAGTTCAAAGCTGGTGATACTGCCATCTACATGTCATCCAAATATTACGGAGCGCTTTCACCCTATTCATCAACGAATCCAAAGCAGACTTTGTTGAATGATGCCAACTACAGAAAGATGTTGACCGATGTTGCAAAGGCACCTTATTTACTGATCACGCAGGATACCTATGACACGAACAACTTCCCATGCATGTTAAAATGGCTCGACGACCAACGTCCCGATATCAACTATCAGGCAGGATCGAGAAATTTCCACCGCATGCGTTTGGCTGAGACTTACCTGATTGCA
>JANYLE010000480.1 GCA_025363795.1 Mariniphaga sp.
GGACCGAAGCTACCTGAAGCCATTCCCTTTGGCGTTTTTGCAGGACCTGCATAATAAACGGGGTGTTTCTTGAAGTATTCAGGCATTGGTTTGCCTTCGTCAATCATTTGCTTAATCTGGGCATGTGCAATGTCGCGGGCAACGATCAGTGTTCCGCGTAAATTCAACCGTGTTTTAACAGGATATTTCGAAAGTTCTTTCCGAACTTCATCCATAGGTCGGTCTAAATCGATATCAACGGCAGGTTGCATAAAGGGAGCCGATTTAGGAAGAAACTTTGCCGGATTGCGTTCCAATTCTTCAAGAAAGATGCCATCTTCGGTAATCTTTGCTTTGATATTACGGTCAGCACTGCAACTAACACCAATTCCAACCGGACATGAAGCCGCATGACGAGGCAGGCGAATCACGCGCACATCATGAACGAAATACTTTCCTCCAAACTGTGCACCAATTCCGCTTTCGCGACAAATCTTTGTAATTTTTTCTTCCCATTCAAGGTCACGGAAAGCTTGTCCGCCAATATTTCCTTCAGTGGGAAGATGATCAAGATACCCTGCAGATGCTTTTTTTACAGTAGCAAGGTTGGCCTCGGCAGAGGTGCCACCGATTACTATAGCAAGGTGATAAGGAGGACAGGCGGATGTCCCTAAATCCTTGATTTTCTCCCTGACAAATTTGGAAAGGCTTTCTTCGTTCAGCAATGACTTGGTCTGCTGATAAAGAAAAGTCTTGTTTCCAGAACCGCCACCTTTGGTTACAAACAGAAATTCGTAACTGTTACCTTCGGTAGCATAAATATCGATCTGTGCGGGAAGATTGGTTCCTGTATTTTTCTCATCAAACATGGTGAAAGGAACCACCTGTGAATATCGCAGGTTGCGATCCTGGTAAGTATCGTAAATCCCTTTCGACAACGATTTGGCATCGTCACTTCCTGTCCAGACATTCTCTCCTTTTTTGCCCATTACTATGGCAGTTCCCGTATCCTGACAGGTAGGAAGTTCGCCTTCGGCTGCAACCACCTGGTTCAGTAGCATGGTGTAAGCAACAAAGATATCGTTGTCGCTCGCTTCCTGATCTTTCAGAATAGTAGCCAACTTTTCGAGGTGTGCCTCTCTCAGAAAGAAAGAAACATCTGCAAAGCCTTCTCTGGCCAACAGTTCAAGACCTTCGGGTGCTACTTTTAAAATCTTGCGACCATCAACTTCAATCGTTGAAACAAAATTCTTGGTCAATAACCGGTACTTTGTGGTGTCTTTCTTTATCGGGAAAGGTTTTTGATAAATAAATTCTGACATGATAAAATATCTATTTGATTATTAATACGATAAACAATTATATTTTAATGAACTTTCATTTCGTAACCGCTCGTAAAAGTACATAAAAAGACCGAAAGAGGGAATCTTTAGCACAATTAAATAGGAGAACAGGGAAGTGAAATCGGAAAATAAAGACCGGAGAATAAGAACAACAGCTATGGTCCTATTCTGAAAACAGCTCCGCCAGCGGGATTCTGTCCCTTTCGGAATATTTCCCCCCTTCAAAGGTTGCCACAAAGCGCTTATTGATCGCATAAAGCTGACTGTTAATCCGATCCATGGGGTAAGTATTTTCCTCATCGAAATTACCCATATCAAAATCGGTAAAATTCAGTTCGCAACACGATAATTCGTAATCATCTCCATCCAAACTCATGTACAACAATGGTAAACCATGTGTCCGGCAAATCACAGGTCTTGAATTATATATTGCGCAACTGTGATCGACTAAATACCTGCAATCGATATCATTGAGTGGAACAGGAAATTCAGGTAATATTTCCGGATTAAGTTCCGATTTGATCGCATAAAACTCGACCGGGAAAACGGAAATGGCCATACAACACAAATCGCATCCTTTTTTACAGCTAAGATGCTCCTTGTGCTCTTTTTCAAGTGACTCACTAAGTGCATCAACCTCAACGCGCAACTGGAAATAAGGGGCTAAAAGTGTTTTATCCGACTCGTTCATGCTTCTTTGTGAAAATAAGTCCCAAAGGTAGCGATTTCATGATGAATCAGAAGTGGTTCATGTGGTGTTCAACAATTTCCTAAATAAACTGTTTACTCAAATTTAACCGTAAGGTATCTTGCTTCCTAAAGCTGGAATAAAAATCAAAATGCTTCTTAAAAAATAAATGAAAATGGAAAATACAAATAAAGCAATCATCACTATAACAACTACAGTTCTTGCTCCTGCTGAGAAAGTCTGGAAACTTTGGACAGCCCCCGAACATATTATTAAATGGAACAATGCATCCGATGACTGGCATACCACACATGCTGAGAATGATTTGCGGATTGGCGGAAAATTTCTCTCACGGATGGAGGCAAAAGACGGCAGTTTTGGCTTTGATTTTATTGGTATATATGATCTTGTAAAAGAAAATAAGCTGTTAGAATACACCCTCGGGGATGGAAGAAAGGTTATAATCGTCTTTACAGGCATTGGGAACACAACAAATATCGTTGAAACCTTTGAGGCAGAAAATGAAAACAGTATCGAGATGCAAAGAAGCGGGTGGCAGGCAATTTTAGAAAACTTCAAAAAATATGCTGAAGCCAATTAAATTCCTACCATTTTAAAACCTATCATCATGCAAAATCACATCACACCTTGCTTATGGTTTGACAATCAAGCCGAAGAAGCAGCCGGGTTTTATACCTCTTTATTCAGTGACTCAACTATAAAAAGTATCAGCCGTTACGGGAAAGAGGGCTTTGAAGTGCACAGACAGAAAGAAGGAACAGCTTTGACAGTTGAATTTCAGCTAAAAGGACAGTTGTTTAATGCGCTAAATGGCGGCCCCTATTTTAAGTTCAACCCTTCTGTCTCATTTTATGTAGTTTGCGAGACAGAAAACGAGGTTAACGTTCTATGGGAGAAACTTTCAGAGGGCGGATCAGTAATGATGGCGCTTGATAAATACGATTGGAGCGGAAGATATGGCTGGTTGAACGACCGTTTCGGACTTTCATGGCAAATCGCGCTCGGTAAGTTGGAGGATACCGTGCAAAAGTTTTCACCAGCACTGATGTTTATGGGATCACAACACCACCTGGCTGAAGAGGCTGTTCACTTCTACACTTCAATATTCCCTGATTCAACAGTAAAGCATATTTTGAGGTACACGGCTGATGAAAAGGATACAGCAGGGACTGTTAAACATGCCCAATTCACCCTTCAAAATCAAACCTTTATGATTATGGGGAGTTCCATGGAACATCAGTTTAAATTTAATGAAGCTGTTTCGTTCCAGGTGTTTTGTGACACACAAAAAGAGATCGACTATTACTGGAACAAACTGACCGATGGAGGAAGTGAAGGGCAATGTGGCTGGCTCAAAGATAAATATGGCGTTTCGTGGCAAATTATTCCGTCTATGCTGGGCGAATTAATGAGTAATCCCGCAAAAGCGGGCAGTGTAATGAATGCATTTTTAAAAATGAAAAAGTTCGATATTGCAAAATTGATGGAGGCTTAAACATCACATTACCATAAGCTATAATGAATTTTAAATATTCAACAACATGAAAAAATTAAAATTTGCGATTAAAATCAATGCTCCAAAGGAAAAGGTTTGGGAAGCACTTTGGAGCGAACCTTCCTACAAACAATGGACAGCAGTCTTCAGTCAGGG
>JANYLE010000482.1 GCA_025363795.1 Mariniphaga sp.
CAACCCCGGCCAGCAACAGTTTGGTTTTGAATTTAATAAAGTCCGTTTCGTTTTCGCGGATGTAATCGGTCAGTTGCGAGGCACTCAT
Source organism: Mariniphaga sp. (assembly GCA_025363795.1). GTDB lineage: Bacteria > Bacteroidota > Bacteroidia > Bacteroidales > Prolixibacteraceae > JAAFHB01. Next base: position 89 of record JANYLE010000482.1, read on the forward strand.
CGACCGCGAAAAAGAGTCAGGATCTTCACCCTCTGGCAACGGAAGTACCTTGACATTGATCCCTTCTTCGAGAACCATGTCGATACCGCGCATCGATGCTTTTATACCTGCCTGATCACCATCATAAATTATAGTTACGTTGCTCGTGAACCTCCGGATCATCCTTATCTGATCGATCGTGAGCGAAGTTCCCGATGAAGCGACAACATTCTCGATACCCGACTGATGAAGTGAAGTCACGTCTGTATAACCCTCAACGAGATAGCATTTATCTGCCTGAATAATAGCTCTTTTTGCCTGGAATATTCCGTATAAAACCCTGCCTTTATGGTAGATGTCAGATTCAGGGGAATTGAGATACTTTGCAATCGTTTTATCCTGTGTCAGGGTTCGTCCGCCAAAACCAATCACACGACCGGAAATGCCGTGAATCGGAAACATCATGCGCCCGGCAAACCGGTCACGAATCCAATCTTCGCGTTTGATGGTCAGACCCGTCTTTTCAAGGTACTCCATTTTGTATCCTTCCTTAAGAGCTGCGTTGGTCAGCGTATCTTTCCCTTCGGGGCAATAACCGATTCCGAACTTTCGGATAATATCATCCCTCATTCCCCGTTGCCGCAAATAGGAGAGACCTATTAATCTTCCTGCATTCGATTCCCAAAGTTGATCGCTAAAGAATTTTTGTGCAAACTCCGACACAATTAACTGACTTTCACGATCGTTGCGTTCCTTAACATCTTCGGGACTTTCTTCCTTTTCGCGGATCTCGATGTTGTACTTTTTCGCGAGCCATTTCAGCGCATCGGTATAGGATAAGTGTTCGTGCTCCATGATAAAATTGACCGCCGATCCACCTTTTCCACACCCGAAACATTTGTAGATTCCCTTTGCCTGCGACACATTGAATGAAGGAGTTTTCTCGTTATGGAAAGGACATAATCCGATCAGACTCGTCCCCCGTCGCTTTAACGTAACGAATTCGCCAACTACATCCGCAATCTCCGCAGAGTCGAGTATTTGCTGTATTGCTCCCTGATCAATCATGTCAGCAAAGGTAATGAAAACTGAGTAGCCGTAAGCGGATTCCCAGTCCAAAGTATATTAAACAATCGCTGGTAATTCCAAGTGGGCAAAGCTATATGTCAATGAATTTTAATAAAGCCGTTATCCTATTACATCAGTATTATTTAGGGAAATATATTTAACATGACGGTTCTTTTTATCAAATCTTTAATTTAACTTTACAATGGATTAATAAATATTAAAAGCGTTTTTTTGTTTTATTGAGAGTAATAGTTGGAATTATTCCGGATTCGAGTGACTAAACCGCCGGGTTTAACCTAAATATTATTGCTTTATGAATTTATTCGTAGCAAGACTGAATCCTGCCACAACGGCCAAAGACCTGCAAAACCTCTTTTCGCATTACGGCGGGGTAATTACCGCTAAGGTAATCTTTGATCGTAATACTGGCAGATCGAAACGCTACGGCTTTGTTGAAATGCCAATGAATCACGAAGCGCATGAAGCTATCAAAGAATTAAACGACACCTTGTTTCAAGATCGTTCAATTGAGGTTAAAGTTTCACGACCATCAGGATCCGGGATCTACGAAATAGAATCTTTATACCAAAATCATAAAAACCAAGTCCAATCGTCAGGCATTCACAAGCTTCAAAAAAAGAGACTTAATTCGGCGACAATTTATAAGCCTCAACGTGATAACAACAGCCGACGAAATTACGGTTACCGTGGAAGTGGCTATAAGGACTTCAAATAATTTAGATTTTCAGCCTATTTTTATCTAAACTTGCAATTGAATAGCTGATGAATTTTATAGCAGCCATCATTAAATGACACGCTAATATACAACCACTTGAATTTATAGGACATGCAATTGGATTGGCCTCACATTTCTGCTCGTTTCATAAATTTCGTTCAAATAATAGTCCTTCTCACACTAATGGGATCGTGCGAGGAAATTATTGACGTTAACTTAAAGAATGCCAGTTCTAAAGTGGTGATTGAAAGCTTTATCACAACCAGTAACGATCCGTTAATGGTGAAAATCACAGAAAGTCAGGGATTTTTCGATCAGAGCGATTTTGTTCCCGTCAAAAACGCAATAGTAGATTTGGAATACCTCACCAAAAACGAAAGACTCATCGAAAGAGGTGGCGGATATTATACATCATCAAATATGAAAGGGGTACCCGGAAGAACCTATACCCTGAAAGTTTCATCAGCAGGCGCAACATTCGAAGCAACTGTAGAACTTCCCGCTTCTGTACCGATTGACACAGTCTATTTTAAACCAGGGATTTTCAAAAGTGATAGTTTAAATATTTTTGTTGAGTTCAGTGATCCTTCAGCTACTGAAAACTACTATCGGCTAAAACTTTACCGCAATCGCCGATATGCGGTAAATGATTATTACCTTGCTACAGATGCCTTCTCGAACGGAGAGAAAATGGTACTTCCTGTCTATTACCGCTATTTTGCCCCACATGATACTATTGTAGTAGAACTGCAGAACCTGGAAAGAAGCACCTGGAAGTATTTCAAAGGATTGAATGAGACCATTCAGCAAGGTGTCAATTCGCAGGCTCCGGGGAATCCGTTATCGAACTTTACCGGCGGCGCCTTAGGCGTATTTGGTGCTTATGGCAGCTCAACCTATAAGGCTATTATTCCCGGGAAAACCGGGAAAAAATAGCTGGCATTTTGAATTCCAAAAGTAGCTTACCCAATGACCGACAACCTTATCCATAAAATTGCAATATCGCTGATTCCGGGAATCGGGAGTGTGACGGCGAAATCGTTGATTGCCTATACCGGAAGTGCAGAACAGGTATTTCGCGAAAAAGAGAAAGCGTTACGATTGATTCCAGGTGTAGGGAGCATACTGGCCAAAAACATTATCAATTCTGAGGTGATGTCAAGGGCCGGCAAGGAAGTGGAATTCCTGCAAAAAAACCAGGTAAATGCCCTTTTCTATTTGGACGATGATTATCCTCAACGCCTGCTTGGATGTACTGATGCACCGGTTATCCTTTATGTGAAAGGAAACCCACCGCTTAACTGCACCAAAGTCATCAGTATTGTAGGTACACGACATGCGACAGAATACGGCAAAAACCTGGTGGATCACTTTATTTCAACTCTTGCAGAAAGAGGCTACAGGACACTTATTGTCAGCGGATTAGCTTATGGCATTGATATACAATCTCACAAATCTGCTTTACGAACAGGGCTGCCAACTGTAGCGGTGATGGGACATGGTCTCGAAACAGTTTATCCATCATTGCACACAGCTATTGCAAAGGAAATGACAGAAAATCAAGGCGGGCTGGTTTCTGACTTCCTAAGCAATTCACCCATTGACAGGACTAATTTTCTGCGCCGTAATCGGATTATTGCCGGACTTTCGGATGCGACGATTGTAGTCGAGTCTGCGAAAAAAGGGGGCGCTTTAGTCACTGCTGAAATTGCCAATTCGTATAACCGTGATGTTTTTGCTTTTCCGGGAAGAGTTGGCGATCCTTATTCAGAAGGTTGCCACTTCCTGATCAAATCGAATCGCGCGGTATTAATAGAGTCTGTCAACGATCTCGAATATGTAATGAACTGGAGCGCCACACAAAGTCAGCCAGATGCGATCCAACCTTGTCTTTTTTACGACTTTTCAGCAGATGAAAAATTGATTGTAGACCTGCTTCGTACTGAAGGCGAGACGCCAATTGACTTGATTTGCATCAAAACTGCGCTGCCCATGAATAAAGTTTCACCAACATTGCTTAATCTTGAATTTGCCGGAATCGTAAAAGGATTACCAGGAAAGGTATTTAAGGCAATATAGTATATACCCCAATCATTCAAATTGTAAATGGATCTTCCGGAATAAGCAGGTTTCCACTGATCAAGAAAACCGGAGCGGTAACCCCGAAACATTCCTATCTTTGCATTTTTAAGCGAGACAGGATAGTTAATGGAGAATAGTACGGAACAAAAAGAGATATTAACAGAGACAGAGATAAATAGCTGCATTTCAGTTTTAGAATATTTACTTCAAAACGGTGATCAAATAATACAATTATCAGAAGAGCAGCGGCTAAAGCTGATGAAAGCCGCAGGACAAATTACCCGCCCTGACAAAGCCGAAATATACAAGCGAAACAAAAGTGTTAAAGTAGCCAGAAGACAGGGGGAAATTACGGATAACCGTAAAGCTCGTGCCGCAACCAGTATACGGAGTGCACGAGTTTCTAGTGTTTTTGAGGCGCCATCTCAGGTTGCCTTATCTGCTCCGGATTCGGAAAGCACAAATGAGAAACACTTTCTTAATTCTGAACAAAACTGTTACGTCTGCAAAAAACCATACACCGAGATTCATCATTTTTACGATTCGATGTGCAAGGAATGCGGCGATCTGAATTATGCCAAGCGGTTTCAACGATGCGACCTGACAGGTCAGATTGCGCTTATTACCGGATCCAGGCTTAAAATTGGCTATCATGTCACTTTAATGATGTTACGTTCAGGCGCAACCGTTATTGCCACTACCCGCTTCCCTGCCGATTCCGCCATTCGGTTTGCCAAAGAAAAAGATTTTTCGGATTGGAGTGACCGTCTCCATATTTATGGTCTCGACCTGAGGCATATTCCAAGCGTAGAGCTTTTTGCCTCGTATGTTGAACAGAAATATGAAAGGCTTGATATTCTGATTAATAATGCGGCACAAACCGTACGGAGACCTGCCGGTTTTTTCTCACATTTAATGGCGAATGAGCTGCTTCCGTTTCATCAGCATTCCGATGAAGTTCAGCTGCTGCTCTCACATCACCAGCAATGTTTAAAAGAGATTGAAAATTTTAATTCAACGGGCCCTGAAACCAATAAAGCATTGGCCGTTAACTGGAACGGACAGGTTGCAGGCATCGGAATCAGGGCTTCAGCACAACTTTCGCAAGTGCCCTATAAATTTGACAATTCGATTGAAGCGAGGGAAGTCTTCCCGGAAGGTGAATTAGATGCCGATCTTCAGCAGGTCGATTTGAGAAAAACCAACAGCTGGCGATTAAAGCTCGGGCAAATAGAAACCCTCGAAATGGTTGAAG
>JANYLE010000506.1 GCA_025363795.1 Mariniphaga sp.
TGAAATCTCAACCAAGACATCGACAGCGCAAACACCGAGCCCTTCAGGTAAAACCATTAAAGGGTTTATAACTAAAGCTGCAATCCGGTCGCCCAGATCAATTGCAAGCTATGACAATCCTACCAAAGCAGTTGCAAGAGAATTTACATCCGCTGCCGGCCTACCTCTAAATCCTCGTAATAATTTTGCGCCACATGAAGCTCCTATCATCGATATAGCTTCGCAGTGGTCGGTTGGCGGGAAACGCAATACAGAATCTTTTACTAACTCAATAAGTATTCCACCTGATCCAAAGATAACGACAGGCCCAAATTCTGCATCCCGTCGAACACCTAGAATCACTTCGATAGAGGTTGAAGGGATCGGATTAACGGCATAGACCTTTCCTGGATAATTCAGATTCTTAAGGTTCTCCAATACCAGCCGGCCTGCGCTGCCGGGTCGGTCTGAAGCACCGACCATTGCAACACTTTTCGGATTCAACAAGGATGAAAGATCTCGGAAAGACCCCGTCATTGGGTTAGAACTCTTCATCAATCCAAGATACTTGCAACTCGTTTGATGGCTTCTTCCATAACATCCGGTGAAATTTGACAGAAAGGAATACGCAAGAAATTGTTTCCATCAGCCGGGTTGATGAAAAAACTTCGTCCATCCGTCAATTTCAGCCCAATGCCATCCGCACGAGGTAATAATTTATCCATCGTATTGCCTTTGGGTAATTTGATACTAACAAAATATCCACCTTCCGGACGGGCAATGATCGTTCCTGGGATATGTTTATCCAGAGATGCCAGGGTGGCATCCAGGCGGGGACCATAAATTTTCTTTATTTTTTCAATATTCGGTTCCAATAACCCCTGACGGAGGTATTCATATACCATACCCTGTGAAGTGAGCACAGGACCAATATAGGTATCAACCGCATATTTTATTAACTTGTTAATCATTGCTTCAGGAGCCACCAGATAACCCATGCGTAAGCCGGGCGCCAGGAGCTTGGAAAGCGAAGACATCTGCATAACACGATCGGGAGCAATTGATAAAAAGGTTGGAATATCAATCCCATGATAACGCAAGCGGCGATAGGGAGCGTCTTCGATTATCCAAAAACCATATTGCTGCGCCCAGGTGGCAATCTGTCTGCGTTTGGCTTCACTGGTTGTGATTCCCACCGGATTTTGAAAATCAGCAATCGAATAAACAAGTGCAGGGATGCCTTTTTTTAGTTCTTTTTCAAAAACACTCAGATCCATTCCATCTGCTTCCATAGGAATATCAACTATTTCGGCGCCGGATCTTTGCAACAAAGTATTCGCTCGATCATAGGAGGGCGATTCCACAAAAGCGCGGATGCCAGGTCTTAGTTCAACCTGGGTAATAAAGTGAAATATTTCTAAGGAACTATTTCCCATGAAAATATTTCCGGGTTTCACCGCATAGTATTGGGCAAACCATTCCCGCAGAGGCACGTATCCTGGCGCTTGCCCATACTGAAGGACAGTTTTACCGTCCCGTTTTAAGTTCTCTTCACCGCAGCGGATCAAGTCTTCAATCGGAAAGGCGGCAGGATCCGGATTACCTCTTGTTAGGTTCAATATTTCCACCAAAATATACCTTCCTTTATTTAATTTCTTTTATGGGTGGATTGGAGAATCGTCCGGCTTGACTATGATGCAACTTCAAATCGGCAAAGGCCCTGCCATGCTCTCATCGTAATATGACTCCAGTGACTCTGGCCCATGATCGATCTGAATAACTTGCACCTGTGTATCCGAGCGGACAATGCGGTAAATGACAGATGCTATCCGCTGAGTGACCACACTTGAAGTGTTCGGATTAAGGACAAGTATTTGCATTTATTCTCAGGCTTAACTATTCGGGGTTTTTTTCGTTAAACTATATTGTGTATAGTATTTTGTCTATCGTCTACAATTATACGCCTAAAAATCCATCTGTCAAAAACGGTAGGGTCCTCCATCCACATTCGGCAGGCTGTTCGAACCTGTTGAATTGGGTAGACAACATTATGATCGCTATCAGTGGAAAAACCAATGGAATGGAAGGAACGAACCGATTCATGGGCTGATTTGGGCCGTGCTGCGGGCGCGAAATGGAATAACGTGTTCAAAAATCATCCATCTTAGTTATAACCTCCGATTGTGGCCAGACCCCTCGATTCATTGAACGAGCCGCTCCAATTTCTCAAACCGAGTTCGAGCATCTGCAGGGTCTATATGAAGCATATGGGTTAATCCTATTCCTTCGATCGCAAATGAGGCTGAGACTGCTCCAGCCAGACCTGCTTTCTTTAAATCGCCGGTCTTAACCAACATAGCCATAAATCCGCCGCAGTAGGCATCTCCCGCTCCAGTTGTATCCACGACCTCAGTATCATAGATGGGAATGTGTAAAAACTTTTCGTTAGATGTCTTATAAATCAGAGACCCTTCAGATCCCATTTTTACTACAACAATTTTTACCCCGAATCCGCCAAATTGCTCACACGCTTTTTTGTAATTATGATGTCCTAGCAGGCGAAACACTTCCTCTTGACTGGGCAAAAAAACATCCACATTACTCAGCATCGATAGAATACGATCGATACTGCCTTCGATATAATCTTCTTGCGGGTCCACAGCAACCATCCCAAGATTGTGCAAGACAGGCACAAGAGCCTCTTGCGCAGCTAAATCCATCGCCAGGATCATAAAAGCTTTACTGTCCAAATAAGCAACCGGAATATCGTTTAAAGTTGGTGAAAGTTCAAAAAAATCGTTGGGATTGCTTTCCAAAATCCATTTTCGGTGATTGTTATCATGGTATATGACCCAGTTGCGAATGCTCGGAATATCTCGCTTTGGCAGACCTCTTGTGTCCCATCCAGTTTCCTCAAGATGAGTCAAATGCTCTATAGGAAAATCTGTACCCACCGGCGCCACAAAACCTACCTTATCAGACCAACAGGCGGCTCCAAACGCCGAATAGATTGCATCTCCCCCAAAACAACCCAATTGTTGTGTTTGGTCCGGCAGTACAACATCGTCTATGGTTAGATTTCCTAAGCAAATAAGGTCGTAACCCAATTCCAAACCCTCAGCAAGAATTTATTCCAGCTTTAGCTCATCACGAGCAGCATCTTCAGGTTCTTCGTACCATTTTTTTGACTTCCCGAAAATTGCCCGCAATTTCCAATTCGTAGATTTTGGGGCTTCATCGATGCTTTTCGCCAGTTCTTCGAGTCTTTCCATAATGGTTTGAATTTTATCTTCCGGTAGGTTAAGCGTATTCATAAAAGCCGGGATTTTTCCAATATTGATTCTTGAAGTGGTGAAGAAACCCCAGTCATTGCTGGTTATATCAATAATTTTCTTTACATTTATCGTTTCGATGTCGTTATCACCAAGTGGATGTTCCAAAAGTATTGCCACAATGTCTTTGACATCTTTCAAATTGATTTCGACAATTTGTAGCTTCGTTAGCAGCAACTCTGCCAGGGGAATTGTCACTGGATCTTGCAATAACCTATCTTTATTAAATTGAAGGTTGTGGCACATCCGAAATTCATTGACAAAAATATCAATGTGCCATGTATTATCAGGATTATTAAAAATCATGCGCGTTTTTCCTTGCAAAGAATTGAAACGCGCGTTTGGGCTGAAATTGATAGAGTCAAAGAATTTACGCATACGCTGGTCATCTGGCGAAGCCGTAACAAAATCTAAATCACCATATTCACGTTTTAAGGCTGGCAAAAGAGAAGCTTCTGGACAATGGATATGAACCGCCATTCCACCAATTGCCCGCAGTAAAAGGTTTTGCTTTTTTGCTGCTGCCAAAATGTATTCGCACTCTTCGCGCATACTTTTCATTTTGTCTCCATAAAAAGGAATTGGTTGGAAACCGAATCCTTTAAGAGTAGCTTAACCAGTAACGCTTAAATAATTTACATATTTTGCTTGTTTATCGATATTAAAAATTAGGATAATCCCTCGTAAAACACCTTGGGCGTATTCACTACCTGCATTAAAGCAAAACGTATTTCCGATTTTATCTCTGCCTGGTGACTCATGGATGTGACCATGGATTGAAACCAATGGTGGATATTTTTCAATAATTGCGCGTACCGCCGTACTTCCCACGTTCCTGAATGGAGACCCTCCCCAACCTGATTGCATGCGGAGGTTTTTATCCAGAGCAGGCGCTACATCCAACTTCGTTTGAAAAGGAGGGGCATGAAAAGAATAGATGCATTTCTTTTTGTCAGGAACGAGATTAACTAATCCTTCCAATTTTTCGAATAACTTATCTTCAGGTAGTTCTCGTTCAGTATTCCACGGGGTCGGGTTCGTCCAACCACAGGTCATTAAATCAATTTTTTCATGAACTGCCACCAGCCGCTCTTCTGGATTCACCACTAATCCGCTGCCTGAAAGAATAGGATCAATTGAATATGGATCATCATTTCCAGGGGAAGCATAGTAAACAATCCCATCACGCCTGGTTGAAACTTCCATTTGCTCTACCCAGTTCGCCATTCTTTCATTAAGTAATTTGTTTACTAAATTATCTGCTTTTTCCTGGCAGGAATACAATTCAGCTAATTCATCTTTTGTCGCGACATAATGATAAAAGCCTGAATTGTCGATCAATTCAATCATTGAGGCTAATTCACATTCGGTCGATAAAACGCGGTGTTCACCGCCAAATTCGCATTCATAGCCACAAGAGACCTTTTTGATAGGAATCATTCCCTTCCCTACCAGGTCGCCAGCCACAATTACCGCGTTCACCTCATAAAATTTGCCGGCTTTTAATACTTTCCTGAAAGTCTGCTCCGACCCGTGTACATCACCTGTAAAATAACCTTTCCAAAAAGCCATGAACTACATCCTCCACGTTATCAATATAAGGTCAGGTATTCCCCATTGGGTCAATTGCTCGGGAGAGTACCTGACCTCAGTTGTATTACTTATCGCGAAGCACTATTAGCCCAACAGTCTATTCAGGCGGGATCTCTTTGAAAGCGAGATCAACATCCACACCCTTTGATTTCTGGACTGCTCTGTAGATCAAGTAGTAGGCTGCACTGGCCAGAATGGTTGCTCCAACAGCTATAAAAGATAAGGGAGCGTTAGCACCAAAAACTGGATAGAATCCAAAGTAGTAACTTATCAATCCAATGAAAAGGACCGAAACGATACCCGTGATTGCTACTAAGGGAAATCCGAATAGTCTGCGCCCACCGGTTTGCGTCTGCCAAAGTTTAGGCATTTTGAATGGGAAGATGATCGCAGCTATCGAGAGAATCAAATAAGCGAACATCTGAGCCATTATAGAGGATAGGAAGGAAGCCTCTTTTACAGTGAGGATGATAACGATGGCAACCAAACCCATAACGACAGTGAAAATAATGGCTTTGATCGGAGTATGGGTCTTTTCGGAAACTTCGCCCATAGACTCAGGCGCCATTCGGTCAAATGAATATGCCAGCAAGGTGCGGGTGACGAAAGCAATAATGTTTGGAGTGCCGTTGGTAGCCCATAGAACATAGGCAATTCCCAACACGCCTGCAACGGGTGCAGAACGAGCAATCACATTGACCAGGAAATTGAAATCAGGAGCAACGCTCATACCCAGGACTGCGGCATTATTAAAGAACAAATAGCCAAGCGAATTCAAGAATTCCAACCCGATTGTACTGGCTACCAAGATTGCGAGTATTGCAACTACAGCGCCATTTACCAAAGTTGCGACAACCATCGAAACGTATTGGGTTGAGCGAGCTTTTTTGACTTCCCCACCAATTTGTGGAGAACCGTTGAAGAAGCCAACAATCCAGAACACCATTGGCATCAATGCCAAAGTGCGTCCTAAATTGAAGGGAGAGTTGGGATCAAATCCTGCTGCTTTAGCGGCATCAATCACACCCTGGTATGAGAGACCATTACTCGAAGCCATGATTTCATTCCAGTTTGTCACGAAATGGTTTCCACCAAACAACAGAACCCCGATCGCTACCAAAATGCTCAAAGCACAAATCGAGAAGGTGATTTTCATATAGATGAAGTAGTTCTTGATGCCGGAAATGTGCAACAAGGCAAATAGAATCTGAAGCACGACGGCAATTCCAACTACAACCCAAACGTCTGTGACCTTGCCCGCCAGGTCAATTAATCCCTGGTTGTGAGTAAATTGACCAAGCAAAGTCAATGTTCCGGGGAGGGCAAAGTTCGCCATAGCCCATGCATTGAATGCCATCCAGAAGAAGTTCCAAATGACCTGCTGACCACTGAGCATGAATCCCCAGATTGGGCCTAGAACGCGTGAAGTAAAAACGTAATCTGCCCCGGACCTGGGGAAAGCTCCTGCTGCAACCGAATAGTTGTAAGCAGTGGTGAAAGCAACAAACAAAGTACAAATGATTGTTGCCAAAAGTATGCTTGCACCGGGCATCTGTGCACCCCACAGGAACAGAAGTGCAACCCCGACTCCTACATTCATGCCTGAGCTATTCATGACGATCGCATCGACGACTGAAACATCGCGCACCAAGCCAGTAGCTTTGCGCAAAAACATGCCACTGGATTCAGCTAGCTTAATATCTGTTGCCATTGAATTCTCCTTTCGAATGATGTTTTATGATGGTTCCTAAAAACGCTTACAAGCACAGGA
>JANYLE010000006.1 GCA_025363795.1 Mariniphaga sp.
ACCGAGATGAGCATTCGGAAAAGCTCCCGCTCCGATTCGCTGGAAAACCCATACAACTGATGGGCATCTTCCCGGATTACCTGGTGGATATACAACTTGGTGGATTCCTTGCCGTGAAGCTGGGTATAAGTATTGAGCGAAATATGTACAAAATAGCCCACAGAATTGGCTTCCAGTACAATATGCGATGGTTTCAGTGAAGCAACTACCCCCTTGATATATTCATACATACAATAAAATATTAGTTTGCTCCATCGATGGCTTCAAAATCAATCGATTCATCTACCTGCCCCTGATTGATTTCGTATTTCTTCAACGGATTTTTGGTAATTTCCTTGTACAAAGTACGGTTCTTGTGAATATCGATGGCCAGGTACAAGGCCTCGCGGAATGAATCCGGTGAAGCTTTATCCTCACCGGCGATATCGAAAGCCGTTCCATGAGCAGGCGAAGTGCGAATGATAGGAAGCCCGGCCGTATAATTCACACCTCGGTCAAACGAAGCCATTTTAAATGGAATAAGTCCCTGATCGTGATACATGGCAAGGATGGCATCAAATTTTACAAAATCCCCTGAACCAAAGAACCCGTCAGCGGGATAGGGTCCAATGGCAATAATGCCTTCATCTTTAGCCCTTTGAATGGCCGGGATAATAATGTCGATCTCTTCCTTGCCCAGTAAACCATTGTCACCGGCATGGGGATTAAGTCCCAGTACTGCAATGCGCGGCCGTTTAATAAAAAAGTCCTTCTCAAGCGATTGGTTGATAATGCGTAACTTATTCAGGATGGCTCCCTTGGTGATTTTAGAGGCCACTTCTGAAAGCGGAACATGTCCTACAACAACTCCTACTTTCATTGATTCACTGATCATAAGCATCACGAAATCGCGTGCTTTAAACTGCTCGGCCAAATACTCCGTATGCCCTGGAAAATGAAACTTCTCCGATTGAATGTTATCCTTATTAATGGGCCCTGTAATTAACGCGTCAATTTCACCGTTTTTTAGATCTTCAACTGCCTTTTCCAAAGCCAGATAGGAAGCCTCACCAGCCATCTCGCTTGATTTGCCCAGTTCAACCCTGATATTTTCATCAATACAATTGATGATGTTGGCTTTACGTGAATCTGCCTCGCTGGCCGTACGGATATGATTGAAATTAAAGGTTTCAATATTCAGTGCCTTTTTATGGTAGGCTGCCACTTTGGGCGAACCATAAACAATGGGGGTACACATTTCAAGAATTCGAGGCTCCATCAATGTTTTTATAATCACTTCATACCCGATTCCGTTGATGTCGCCCTGTGAAATGCCAATTACTATCTTATCTCGTTTCATCTGCTTTTCTCTTTGTTGATGCTTGTATATTGAAAACCTATTATCAAATCATTTATTTTATGTAGCGCAAATTTAATCTATTATTTAGATATTCTATTCACATTCGTCGCCAAGGTTCAGCAATTCAACTTTACGGAAATCGACCGGATTACTTTCGCCCTGCAATGAAATAGTACCTTTTTTCAGCAGTTTATTTCCATCTGCCGGAAGTAGTTTCTGGTAACTCGGATCACGGTCATCCAGTTGGGGCTTTGTATATTCCATTACCGTCTGGCCATCAATGTTATGGCGTACAATCGAATCCCCCTGAACTTCAACCTCAACAGTTACCCATTGGTCGCCATGATAGGTTTTAGCGGTTGAATTGGTGCAATGCTGCGTCCACAATGAATCATGCAGCACGATATTCGTCCCCGGAGTACAAACATTCAGATTGGAGCGTTCGTCCTTGCCGTTTCCCCCCAGCAATTGAACTTCTATAGAAACCGGAAAATCCTGGTCCAGTTCCATGCTTTGGGGGCTTTGCCCATGAATCATGATGCCGCTGTTGCGATAGGCCCATTGAGCCCCACCGGGGCATTGCTCTCCCACAAAGCGGTATTCTACCCGGATTTTGTAATGAGAATAAGGGTTCTTGTAAAAGATATGTCCAAAATGACCATCAAACTGACCATACTGATCGTACCTTACTTTCAGCAAACCACCTTCCACCCTGAACGTATTTCCATAATTTTCATTGACAGGGAAACCTTTGATTTTGATGTTCCAATCTTTCAAATCCTTACCGTTAAACAATTGAACCCATCCTTCATTTTTAGGTTTCGCAGAACTGCATGACATTGTAAAAGCCAAAGCCAGCAGATAAAAAAGAGGTTTTACTCGGAATTTGCACATGATATCTTTTGGGTTTATGGTTATATGTATTGGCGCTGAAAGATAACCATTTATTCTAAAAAAGCACACAATATAATATTGTTTGCTTCCCTAAAAAAGCAAAGAGCTGGATTTATATCCGGCTCTTTGTTGAACGAAATAATAAGATTAAAAGTCCTGAAACGCAAAACCGAGACTACTTTTTGTCTTTTTTGGTTTTTTTCTCCAACCTTTTTTCTTTTAAAGTTTTTGTAGGTTCCTTTTTTTCGTTCTTACGTGTATCTACTCCTTTTGCCATATCAATAAATTTTGATGGTTATTATTCTAATCCTCAATACATAAGGTAATTGAACATTGGGTGCCAATCCTTCAACGGCACAAGATCAAAATTACCATTTTTAAATTAAGAACAATAGAATTTTACAGGTAATCATTG
>JANYLE010000021.1 GCA_025363795.1 Mariniphaga sp.
TCGCGATGCTATGATTTATAATAATTGTGTGGGGACGGCAAATCTTGTTGACCTCGCCTTGGCACTTCAAATTCCACGGTTTTGCCATGTCAGTTCAATTTCTGCAATAGGAAACCCACCTGAGGGGATAGAGGCGAATGAGAACCACCCCTGGCGCAATGGAAGGGACCATTCGGCTTACGCTGAGAGCAAATACCGTTCAGAGATGGAGGTCTGGAGGGCCATTTTTCAAGGATTAAACGTTGTTGTAGTCAATCCCTCTATAATCCTCGGACCAGGTGACTGGAAATCAGGTAGCTCTTTGTTCTTTTCTACGGTTTGGGAAGGAATGAAATTTTATACTAAAGGAGGAACCGGATTTGTCGATGTCAGAGATGTAACTTTGGCTATGCGGCAACTGATGCAAGATGATGTTTGGGAATCGGTTAAGAATCAACGATATATTCTCAGTGCTGAAAATATCCCTTTTCGTGAACTCTTTTGCCAGATTGCTGACTGTTTGAAAGTAAAACGTCCACAGATTTTAGCCGGTACTACATTGCTTAAAATGGTAAGTTGTTTATCCGGATTCAAAAGTTTCTTTACGGGAACCCAGCGCGTCATCACGCGCGAAACAGCCAGAAGTGCTAATAAATTAAGTTATTACGATGGTTCAAAAATCTGTCGTGAAATTGGATTCCACTATACCCCTGTGGAAGTCACGATCCGTAATATTTCGGAATTATTTTTGAACGATTCAGGTAAAAAATAAAGTTAAGCGCAACTTTTTAACCTTCTTTCACATCTTAATCGCGTAACTACAATCTTAAATTATGAAATGAGCCCCGAGTCATCGGAGCGAATTCCATGTGACCTTAAAAAACAAATTCTTCACACATGAAAAAGTCAGCATTAGTGTTTTTAGCACTACTGTTTACGGTAAGTATCACGTTTGCGCAAAAGGGGAAGCGGGATGTTATTTATCTGAAAAACGGTAGTATTATTAATGGTCAGATCATCAGTTCGCTCCCTTCCGGACAGGTGAAAATAAAAACGAAAGATAACAGTCTCTGGGTTTTTGAGGCGGTTCAGATTGATAGCATTGGTCCCTCAGTCAATTTGTTAAAAAAACGTTCACAGGGTTATTTTAATTTAACTGAAGCTGGTGTTTTGGCTGGCAACTCCAATAACAGGTACAAATCTCCTTTTACTTTGATGAACATCAACGGCTGGAAATTTAAAAATGGATTTTCTGTCGGAGCAGGTGCCGGGGTTGAAATGATGAGCGAAACTTATCTTCCGGTGGTGGCTGATTTTAGGTATTATCTTAAAAATGAAGGGTTAACTCCTTTCTTTGCACTTCAGGGCGGGTATAGTTTTGCACTTGGAAATCCGGATAAACAATATGTGTACAACTACTCCCAGATCTGGCAGGGTCCTTCCGGCAATACTTTGGATATGAAGGCTAAAGGAGGTTTTTTATTCAATCCTTCTGTGGGTATTTGTACTCCGCTAGGTGAAAACCTGGCGTTTACTTTCAGTGTTGGCTACCGTATGATGCGTCAACGCTATACACGCGAAGATAACTACCTGATTGATATCGATTACAACCGTCTTTCCGTTAAAGTTGGATTGATGTTTCAATAAACTTAACTACCTACTGTCATGAAAAATATAATACTAAAACCAATTTTTCAAATTCTTGTGCTGCTGATTGTTCTGTCAGGATGCGAGGATAAATTTACCGAGGAATACCTCACACTTGAACCCGTTTATCTGAGTTATAAAGATTTCAGGGAAGCGGTTAAATCTGAAAGTACCCATTCGCTTGTAAAACCAGGTAAAATCTACTACAAGGATAATTATCTGTACATTAATGAGATAATGAAGGGGATCCATGTTTATAATAATGCCAATCCTGCAGCTCCTCAATATGTAGGTTTTATAAGTATTCCGGGAAATGTAGACATGGTTATTCTGGGAAATGTCATGTATGCTGATAGTTACATTGATCTTGTCGGTATCGATATTTCGAATCCGGCTAACGTCAAAGAGGTGACTCGCCTAAAAAGTGTTTTCCCGTATTCTGTCCCGCCTTATGATTCAAACTACCGTCTTGGGAAAGTTGATGATACACAGGGCGTTGTTGTTGACTGGAAAATTGTTAAAGTTAGAAAGGAGATTGAGCAGACCAATTACCAGGTTTATCCGATATACTTCGGGAGTAAGTTCACCGAGTTCTCCTTAAGTGCCGATGGTGCGTCAAACGGAGCACAGCAAAGTTCGGCGGCTGGCATAGGTGGTTCGATGGCACGATTCGGATTAATTGGTAATCATTTGCTGGCAGTTGATAATAGCACTTATTATAACTTTAATCTGACTGATCCGCTCAATCCAACGAATGAATCAAAGATAGGAATCAGCTGGGGAATTGAAACCATGTTTCTGTCCGGCAACACCATGTTTCTCGGAACCCAAACCGGAATGTTGGTTTATAATGTTACCGATGTCACCAATCCTGTTTTTATATCCAACTTCTGGCATGCTACCGGGTGCGATCCCGTTGTTGTGCAGAACAACAGGGCTTATGTGACCATCCGTGGCGGAAATCGATGTGGCAGTCTTGTAAACAGGCTTGATGTGCTTGATATCAGCAATATAAAAGCCCCCTCATTGATGCGGTCCTATAATATGGTTGGCCCTTACGGTCTTGGAATTGACGATAACGTATTGTTCGTTTGTGACGGAACTGCCGGTTTGAAAGTTTATAACGCTGCCGATCCATACCTGATTTCGGAGAACCTGATTGCCACATTTAAAGACATCAATGCTTATGATGTAATCCCTTTGGGAAATTCGCTTTTAATGATCGGGAAGGACGGATTTTACCAGTACGATTACACCAACTTAAATGATATAAAGCAGATCAGTTCTATTAAAGTGGTCAAATAGTGATCTTAGGATTGAGTTTAAATGGAATAAGGTAGAACCCTTCGTGAGACCAACAATCGCCCGAAGGGTTTTTTACTTTCTATTTTAGTTTTCCAATTTAAACCGAAATAATGAGCTTATGTGAAGTAATAAAGGGCATCCATTCGAGTCTTGACCATTTTTCGTCGGTTGTTCTCAAAGCGGCTATTTCCACCAAAATAAAAGCTTGTTGCCGGAATTTCAAAAAGCAACATCCTCCGTTTACGATTAGTAAATGAGGATGTTGCAATAAATCAAACTCTAATGTCGCTTTAAAATTAAGGTAAATACCCAATATCTGATAAAGCGCTAAGGTGCAAGGCAGAACGCGACACTTGCTGATGCATCATATTGGCTTTGCCGGCCTACTCCGTTTATAACAGTAGTTGCCACATAAAGGTATTCTGCAAATGCGGCTACTTTAGGACAATTGCCAAGGAAAAATGAAACTGGATTTATAAAATCAAAAGCAAAGGAGGTGGCAGGGAAAAGTGATCCTTGAATGCTACTTCCGGCAAGCGTGTAAGCGCCTTTTATAACCACAAAGGAATAGGTGGCAAATCCTTGCGGATGAGAAGCCGCCCAATGCAAAGTTACGTTATGCGTAGTGTCGACATACTTCAAATAGCCACAATTCGGATCTGCATGAAGCCCATCGAGCAGCGGCATATCTATAGCTGCTGTGCATTGCTGATTATTGACATACAAAGCATTGCCCATAGTACTTACCAATACATGTGCGGAATTGTAAAATTCAACGCTTAGTGAATGTAAGGCATTTGTAATACCAGATGTACTGTCAAGCAAACAACCTAAGTCCGTGTTGTAATATACTTTTGCCGGATTATGAACTGAGTAAAAGCCATTTGTATCGGTTTTTTGCAATTCAATAATTTCATAATGCCCATTTACGGGATTCATTATAAGGTCGTTCCATGAATCGCGTCTGGCAATTCCATCAATCAGCACTTTGTAATAGACAATTCCGGAATCCCATGCATTGCGATGGTCGATGTTCACAGGCAACGTTCCGCCAAATGGGGAGTCTTTTGGAAATTGGAAAGGATACAAAGGTTGAAGTGTTGTATCTGCTTTCCCGTTTGCTGGAATTAAATTCCATGGCACATAGCCAATCCCTTTATATAGCCAGTTGTTGACATTCACTGTTAAGAAAAACTGGTCAATTTCGGTATCACTGCATACACAATAAGAACCTGAATTAATAACTGCAATGCTTGAAGGCCTGAAAGCTGCACCAGTAATAAATATCGATACATTGGCAGATGTTTGGGTGACATCAACAATAGAAATTCGATTGGCCGGGTCACGCTCTGGAACCAAAAGTTTTGTTTCAGTTGAATCGGCCCAGGTTAAGAAAAATGAACTTATTAATCCGCTGGCGATTTGTGTTTTAATGCCGGTTGCTAATTCAATACGGGTAATTGCTCCAAGCCCTTGCTCACTTACGTATGCATAAGCCAGGTCGGACGATAAGGTTAACCCAACTGCAAAGTTTAACCCACTGTACAAAATAGTTTTAACTCCGGAAATTAAATCTACACGGATTAAGTTCCCGGGGTTGGCATACTCAACTACATAGCCTTGATTATTAACTTCATCAACCCAAAGTTGTTGAGGGGAAGACAAACCACTGCAAATCAATGTGGATGCAATCCTATTGGCATTGGTTAAATCTACTTTTAGAAGGTTGCCACTTCGTTCAGTCACATAGGCAGTTTTTTCATCTTTTAAAACTGCAATATCTTCCGGATTGGCATATCCGGAACCGATACGGGCGTAGGCAGGGTTAAGTTTATAGGTAACCCATTTAATCGTAAGATTATAGTCATAGTTGACTACCTGAATCTTACAATAGTTACCTTCTCTTGTTTGAACACAAAAAACATCTCCGTTTACCAATTTATTGGATGCATCGTTATTCGCAGGAATTGGATTTGTTGTATAGGTGTACGACTGCATAGCTGCAGGAGTGACTGAAGTGAAATTTACTTTGCCTAAGTTGACAATCATAGCCCCACCTTGAGGAACCATTTGCCTGTTTACGGCAGTCATTTGTTCCCACCACAAATCAAGAGTTGCCGCCGGAGCCAGCATTGA
>JANYLE010000057.1 GCA_025363795.1 Mariniphaga sp.
TTTTCATCCTGTGAGATCGCCATTGGCTTTATCGCGCATTCAGAAAATTCCCTTATCTTTTCTCTATATTCAATGTACTTTTCGTTCAAAAGTTCGTTCATAGTATTTCCTCCAGAAATAGAAGAGGCATCTGGTCTGTAACCTGAGCCCCGACATTAACAGCAATATTTTTCACTTTGGCATTTTGAGGTGAAAGAATCCGGTTCTCTGATTTCATCGCTTCGATCACCATCATCAAATCTCCTTTCTTAATAATTTGATTTTTTTCAACATTAATTTCCAATACTTTACCATGTAACGGAGATTTGATCTCCCCGGTTTCAAAATTTAATCTGCTTTCCGATTCAGTAGCTGCTTCAGGGTAGCTTTTAAGTAACCCTAGAAACGAAATCGAATATTGCTGATTTTCGCAGCTAATTATAATATTGTTTTGATTACCAGTTATATGTGATAATTGTTTTGTGATTTCCCCAATCGTTATGCTGGTATTATTTTCTGTTTTATTCACGGCTTGAAAGGAGATTTCAGATCCATTGAATTCAAAAGATGGATTCAATCTATTTCTTAAGTTAAGTTCTGTAGTAAAGATCACCCCATCAACCGATAAACTAATTATTTGGGGGGTTAATCGCCAATATCCGAGATAATTCCAAATATCAGCGGATGCAGAATGATTGGATTTAAGGTAAACCGATTGCAGGGAATAGGCGATTAAAAAAGGAAGATGAGTAGGACGAGATGGATTTTGGTAGCTGTTTATTAGCAATTTATGGTTACTGCTGCAAAATTCAACTGTTGTATTATTTTGAAGGTAGTCGGGATGAGCCAGAATTGCCTCAAGATATTTGGTATTGGTCTCCGGACCTATAATATTCAGGTTTAC
Source organism: Mariniphaga sp. (assembly GCA_025363795.1). Lineage (GTDB taxonomy): Bacteria > Bacteroidota > Bacteroidia > Bacteroidales > Prolixibacteraceae > JAAFHB01. Next base: position 884 of record JANYLE010000057.1, read on the forward strand.
TATCTTATCTTCAAGTAGTTGAACAACGCTTTTTCGATCCTTACCAAAAGCGATAAGTTTTAGTAGCAGCGGGTCGAACAGGTTCGTTACATGGTGGTTGATATTAAGATCGGTTTCAATTCTAATATTGGAATTCTTTGGAAGATTAAAAGAATTAACCGGCAATGTCGATGAAGCGAAATTTCGCAAGGGGTTTTCTGCGTAAACTCTTAATTCTATGGCATATCCGTTTATTTTCACCTGATCTTGTGAAAAGGAGAGGGGAAATCCCGATGCGATCCGTAATTGCTCGCTGACAATATCAATGCCTGTTATCTCTTCTGTGACTGCATGTTCCACCTGAATCCGTGGATTCATTTCCATAAAGAAGAAGTTTCCCATCTCATCAATCAGAAATTCAACGGTTCCGGCACCGGAATAATTGACAGCTTTTCCGATTTTTAATGCGGCTGTCAGAATTTCATGGCGCAATTCCGGATTTAACCAGGCAGCCGGAGCTTCTTCAATGATCTTTTGATGATTGCGCTGAATTGTGCAGTCTCGCTCGTATAAATGAATGATATTATTATAGTTATCGCCTATTATCTGAACTTCAACATGACGTGCGTTCCGTACGTATTGCTCGACAAACAACTCTCCATTCCCAAAATAGCTCAAAGCAATCCGGGACGATTTTTCAATCTGTTTCGCTAGCTCAGCACGGTTATAAACGATTTCCATCCCTTTTCCGCCACCACCATAGGAGGCTTTAATCAGAACAGGATAAGGCATTTGGTTATCTTCAACTTCGGGAAGCAATAAATCTATTTTACGGCTAAACACAGTTGGGATTCCAATGCTGTCGGCCAAAGACTTGGCTGCGGGCTTATTTCCCATCAATTGCAGAACATCTGACTGGGGTCCGATAAAAACAAGGTGATTTTCTTCACAAGCTTTCGCAAACCCAGGGTTTTCTGAGAGAAAGCCATATCCTGGATGAATGGCGGATGCGCCGGTTGAAATTGCAATTTGAATGATCTTTTCAATATTCAAAAAAGTTGCTGCCAACTCATCGCTTTCAAGATCAACCGCTTCGTCAGCCAATTTGACGTAATCCGCCTCTCTTTCCGCTGAAGCGTAGATAGCTACAGTTTTGATTGCCAATTTCTTCGCCGAACGGATAATTCTTAAAGCAATCTCCCCCCTGTTCGCAATTAATATTTTATCAAATAATACCATTAAATCATTTAATGTTAAGGCTTTGTAATAATTTTCTGAATTTTTTATCCGAAGATTACCATTTCGGCTCTCTTTTCTCCAGAAAGGCAGAAAAACCTTCCTGTGCTTCGTGTGATACCCTGATCCGGGCCAGCAATTCAGGGATTTTTTCAATCTCTTTGGTCATCGACTCAAAGGTTAAACAATTGATCAGCCTTTTTGATTCAACCAAAGCCTGTTTACCATTAGCCAACATTGTTTCGATAATTTGGTTCAGATACGACTCCATAATTTCTAAAGATGCAAATGACTGATTAACCAAGCCGTATTGTACAGCTTCGTCGCCACTGAATTCTTTTGCCGAAAAAATAAGCTCTTTCAGATCGGCAGCACGTAATTTATTCAGCATATATGGGGCAATTGAGGCCGCTGCCATACCGATGCGCGTTTCGCTTAAGGAAAATCTGGCATCAGCAACACAATAGGCGAGATCGCAAGCCGCGACCAACCCGTTTCCGCCACCGAAAACATTGCCATGGACTGCTGCAATCACAATTTTATTGCAGTTAAATATCAGGCCGAAAAGGTCAGAGAGCTCTTTACTCTCTTTTAAATTTTCCTCATAAGTCAGGCTAAAAGCCTTTTTCATCCAGCTTAGATCTGCTCCCGAACAAAATGATTTGCCTTGCCCACGTATCACGATCAGTCTGATTTCAGTATTCCTTTCAATATTGGTAAAGAATGCTGTCATTTCACGAATCATGGTGTCATCCAATGCATTATGAACTTTATGTCGTGCAAGCCACAATGTTGCGACCTGGTCTTTCAATTCAGCTACTATGGTTTTGTAATTTTCCATTATTGATTACATTCGATATATTCCATTCCTTGGTTCCGGGATTTTGTGATTTAAGCAGATTGAAATGGCTAGTCCCACAACCTTTCTTGTATCCGCCGGATCGATGATGCCATCGTCCCAAAGTCTTGATGTGCTGTAATATGCAGAACTTTCCTCTTCGAACTGGTTAATCAGATCTGAATTATTATTCAAATCTTCCCCTTTAATCGAATTGAGTACTTGTTGCGCCTGTTGTCCGCCCATCACACCAATCTTCGAATTAGGCCACATAAAGAGGAAACTGGGGTTATAGGCCCTGCCTGCCATGGCATAGTTTCCAGCGCCAAACGATCCACCGATAATGACAGTTATCTTGGGAACCACGGCAGTTGCAACTGCGTGAATTAACTTGGCACCATTACGGGCAATTCCCTCATGCTCATATTTTTTACCAACAATAAACCCGGAAATATTCTGCAGAAATAGGAGAGGTATTTTACGAAAATTGCAGATTTCAATAAAATGAGCTGCTTTAAGCGATGCCTCTGAAGTGAGAAAACCATTATTTGCGATGATTCCGACAGTAAATCCTAAAATCCGGGAATAACCGGTTACAATTGTTTCACCATAGTTCCGTTTAAATTCTTCAAATTTACTTCCGTCAACGATACGGGCAATGATTTCATAAATATCAATGGGCTTCCTGAAATCTACAGGAGCAAGCCCGTAAATTTCATAGGGATCGAACGAAGGTTCTTCAATTGAATGTTGCTCATATGGCTGTTTTTCAGGCTCAGGAATTGATTCAAAGATGTTACGACATATTTTAATTGCATCTAATTCATTTTCTGCAAGATGATCTGCTACTCCCGAAATTTTGGTGTGGACGAATGCGCCTCCAAGCTCTTCGGCTGTGATCTCTTCGCCTGTTGCAGCCTTGACAAGTGGTGGTCCGCCAATGAAAATTGTTCCCTGATTTTTAACAATGATCGTCTCGTCGCTCATGGCCGGAACATATGCTCCACCGGCTGTACATGAACCCATAACTATCGATAATTGGGGGAAGCCGGCAGCTGACATTTGTGCCTGATTGTAAAAAATATGTCCAAAACCATTCTGATCAGGAAAAATACGGGATTGTTCAGGTAAAAAAATTCCCCCTGAATCGACCAGATAAACACATGGTAAGTGATTTTGAAGAGCTATTTCCTGACCCCGCAAATGTTTCTTTACTGTCTCGCTAATATAAGTTCCCCCTTTTACCGTTGCATCATTGGCGATTATCATGCTCATTTTGCCGTGAATCTTACCAATACCCGTAATGATACCTGCTGAAGGGAACTGATCGCCATACTGCCCGTTTGCTGCCAATACAGAGAGTTCAAGAAAAGGGGTATGCTCGTCAATCAATAATTCAATCCTGCTTCTGGCATCCAGTTTCCCGCGAAAGCGGTGTCTGACCATTGCCGGATCTTCATCACGTTGGGTCGCACTTTTCATCATCGTATGATAAAAACTCATCAATTCAGCATAGATTTCAACTCTATCCTTAAACCGACTTCCAGAAGTATCTATATTTGATTTAATCTGTTTCAATTCGTCAACTTTAAATTAATCATAAAGTCCAGGGTATTTTACGGGATTAACGCCATGCATTATCTCATAAACCGCTTCGATAATTGTTTCTGTATTAGGCTTTGAAAAATACTCGCCATCAGTACCATAAGCGCCCCTGTGGGCTTTAGCAGACAGCGTTTTTGGAGGAGCATCAAGGTAATCAAATGCTTTTTGTTCTTCGATCACTTTTTGCATCATATAGGCAGTACCTCCACCTGGAACATCCTCGTCGACAAAAAGGATTTTATTCGTTTTTTGCACTGACCGACCAATTATATGCTGAGTATCGAAAGGGACAAGTGTTTGTACATCAATTAATTCTGCGGAAATATTGAGTGCGTTTAGTTTATTGACTGCACTATGGGCAATAGTAACATTCCAGCCATACGTAACAATAGTAATATCAGAACCCTCTTCTAAAACTTCCGGAATCCCTAACGGAACCATGAATTCTCCAAGATTTTCAGGAAGCATCTCGTGAATATAGTACCCTTTTAACGGTTCAATGACCAATGCGGGATTGTTCCCCTGCATAAGCGTATTATAAAAACCAGCCGCCTGGGTCATGTTGCGGGGAACGCAAATATTGATTCCTCCAAGTGAACCAAGCAACATACTCATCGGTGAGCCCGAATGCCACATTCCCTGTAACTGATGGCCTCTCGTTCGAACAATAAGTGGTGCAATCTGCTGTCCGCTTGTGCGATAATAGAGCGTAGCAAGGTCATCAGATAGTGTAGGCAAGGCGTAGATCAGGTAATCGAGGTACTGAATCTCAGCGATAGGTCTGAATCCTCTGAGCGCCAATCCAATCCCTTGGCCAATAATTGTTGTTTCCCTGATACCTGTGTCAAAAACCCTGTTGACGCCATACTTGTCCTGCATCCCTTTCATTCCCTGGTTGACATCACCCAACCGTCCAGTGTCTTCGCCGAATGTTAGTAGCAAAGGATACTTATCGAAAAGGATGTCAAAATTTCGGTTCAGAATTTCGTGAGCCGGGACAGATTCAGGGTCAGAAGCATAAACTGGCTTTAGAATATAACTTGAATCAGATTTATTTAAATCGCTATATATATGAGTATTGTACCTATCTTTTCCTTTGTTTTCAATTTTAGTAATCCAACCTGACAGATCGCGCTTACTCTTTTGAAAAGTATCATCTCCATGAAGTGATCTTAGTTGTTTTTTCGCATAAGCCAATAATTTCTTTCTGGTTGGAAATGGTGCGACAAGTAGTTCTTCGAGTCCTTCTACTTTTTTGGATGAAAATGAAGGATTTTTTGATTCCATTGCAGCGATCAACAACTTAAGCTCTTCTTTTTCTTCATCAAAATTTTTGGTAAATGATTGCCATGCAAGTTCTCTGGCAAGTCTGGCTCGTTCAATTGCTTTATTTTCAATTGCTTTTATTGTTTTTTGGTCAGCCAGATTTTCATTAAGTATCCATTCCTTAAATCTGGCAATCGGATCGTGGGCTTTTTCCCAGGTCAACCGCTTGGCGCTTTTGTATCGCTCGTGAGAACCAGAGGAGGAATGTCCCAAAGGCTGGGTTAGGTCCGTGATGTGAAAAATAACGGGAATATGGTTTTCCCTGCAGATTTTAATTCCCTTTTCGAAGGTTTGAACCAACGCAGGATAATCGTATCCAATGCATTTGTAAATTTTGCATCCCGGATCATTTTCATCATTTTCAAATCCTTTGAGTGCTTTCGAAATACTGCCCTTAGCGGTCTGTAGATTTACCGGGACACTGATTCCATACCCATCGTCCCAAATTGCCACTACAAGCGGAACCTGCATTACGCAGGCGGCATTGATGGTCTCGAAAAACATCCCTTCGCTGGTGCTTGATTCTCCAATTGTACCGAAAGCAACCTCATTACCGGTAATCGTATTCCTCGTATATTGTTGTAATTGAGGATTATCCCTAACTAACTTTGAGGCGTGAGCCAACCCTAATAAACGAGGCATTTGCCCAGCTGTAGATGAGACATCAGAAGAAGAGTTTTTGTGTTCAAGCAAATTATCAAGTCCGTTTTCAATACCGAAATTGCGGGTTGCGTGGTGATTATTGAAATTACGCCCACCTGTTGAAGGGTTGTTTTCAATATCTGTATCCCCATATATCTGGGCAAAAAACTCTTCGGGGTTAAGGAGTCCTGTTGCCAGCATAAAAGTCTGATCGCGGTAGTAACCTGACCTCCAATCGCCATTTAAAAAATTCTTGGCGTAAGCAACTTGTGCCACCTCTTTTCCATCTCCGAAAATGCCAAAGTGGGCGCGGCCGGCATGCACCTCTTTTCGGCCTAAAATACTCAACTGCCGGCTTAAAAAGACGGTGTAGTAATCGTTTATAACGACCTCTTTATCTGTAATTAACGATGCTGGTAGCGCGATCTTTTCCAAATCCATTATCAAATCGTGAAAATTAAATGTCAAGTAAGTTAATCCCTTTATAAAAACTGATGTTTGCCTTTATTTAGATTAAATAACGATTATTTGCGCGTTTAGTTTTAAGAAACCTGATAATTTCCGCGAAATAAAAAAAGGCGACCCTGATTAGGATCGCCTTGAGGTTTTCAAAATATTATTTATTCTTCGGCAATTTCGCTCTCGAAACCGTTTTGAAGCGCAACCATTTTAATTGCGGTTACTGCAGCTTCGTCCCCTTTATTACCCAACCTTCCACCGGACCTGTCAATCGCCTGCTGTTGATTATCAGTGGTTAACAGACCGAAAATGACCGGTAGATTGTATTTGATATTCAGGTCGGTTGCCCCTTTGGCAACTCCCTGGCAGATAAAATCGAAATGGCGGGTTTCGCCCTGAATTACGCAGCCAAGCAAGATGATAGCGCTTACATCGGTATATTCGGCAAAGAATTGTCCGCCTAGGGTTAGTTCAAAACTACCCGGAACGTGTTTTACCAGGATGTTATCGTCCTGCACACCATGCTTTTTAAGGGTTTCGACTGCGCCGCGGGCCAAAGCGCCGGTTATTTCGTAATTCCATTCCGACACAACAATGCCAAATTTCATCTCATTTCCGTCGGGAACTGAACTAAGGTCGTATTCTGAAAGATTTTTTGTCGCCATAATATCAAATTTTTTGACAAACCTACTGTTTTAAATGATTTGCTACAAGTTGAATTTGGGGTTCATCTCAATTCCGGTTACTTTTATTCAACTCTATAGGTTCCCAGCTTATTGTAGGCAATTTGATTCTGTTAGCCAACTTCCCGCTGACAATCAAACCCATTAATCAGCCTTCAGAATCTTTTGCACTCTTCCTACTTCACCCGTTGTTAATCTGACTTTAATGCCATGAGGATGAAATTGGCTGTTAGTCAATATGTTCTGAACAATACCTTCTGTCAGTTCGCCTGTCCGTTGGTCTTCCTTCAATACAATCGCGACTTCAATACCCGGTCGAATATTACTTCTGTTTTTACCATCCATTGTTTGAAAATTTAAAGTGATTCTGATCTGAATTAAGTGCTAACCAAAGTCACAAAAATAGTGAGGATCTGAGGTTTATTTGTGATTAGCAATATTAATTTAATTTAGTTTAACAAAATGATACTGTATATCATATTTTTAAACCAAATTGCCAGCAGTTTTGTTAAGGTTTCTATTCATCAAACATTAATTATGATTGCTCTTCGAATATTGTTTATTGTGGTAATTCTGACATTGCGACAATCCCTTTTGGCACAGGCAAGTTATACCCAAAATCCGATAGCTTTTAACTCAAATCAAAGCGTCGATTCCAAATTTGACTATTTTGTGTCAGGAACTAATTTTCCGATTAAATTCAGTTCTACTTTTTCTAATCAATTAGCTGATACAATAACCGGTAAATCATTTGAGATAAATACGATAGAGGAAACGAGTCCTCAGCATCGCTGGCTTAAAGCATCAATAGTTCCGGCATCGTTAATTGTTGCGGGAGTGATCACCACATTGCCGGAAAATCATTGTTTATTAAGTAAATATACGATTCATGAAAAGGTACTTGAATTATTTCCCGGTTTTAATACGTCCATTGATAATTATTTACAATTTGTGCCAATCGTTGCAGTCTTTGGATTAAAAGCAGCCGGCGTAAAAAGCCGCAGCGATTTAGTGAATCAGGTTGCAATTACAGCTAAAGCCGAATTATTGATGAATCTTATCGTCAGGGGAATGAAATCATATATTAGAGTTGAAAGACCGGATGGTGTTGGGATGAATTCTATGCCATCAGGTCATACTGCACAGGCATTTGTGGCAGCAACTATACTTGATATGGAATATCGCGATACATCACCCTGGATCAGCGTTGGTGGCTACGCTGTTGCAACAACCACTGCAATGGGCCGTATGGTCAACAACAAGCATTGGATTTCAGATGTGATGATTGGCGCAGGGATAGGAATTTTTTCTGCCCGGTTAGTTTACTTCACTCATCAATACAAATGGGGCAAAAAGAACAATATGGTCATTCTTCCTGCAATCTATCAGAAAGGTGGAGGTCTTTCATTTGCGATGATATTGTAACCGACAGTCAAGCAAAACCAGTATCACTGTTTAAAGCAAAACGCTCCTGGGATTATTCCTGTTTTAAAACTGTCGATTTTGGCGCCCATCGCTGAATATCGGTAAATTATACCCCGTTGCAAGTAATCGATTGCATCACTCAGATATAGCTCCGAGGTTTGCAGGTCAATAGCCAGACTGTAATAAAGATGATTTTCAACGTTTAAAAACGGATGATCACCCATTGTTGTTTGATCTACACCAAACTTCCAGATTCCATTGTTAATAAACAGCAGCGAATCACGGTTGCCATTGATCGCAAGGCGCGAAGGTTTAGCATCCGCAGTTAAAGAAAAGCTCTTCACAATCGTTCTTGTGGCCGGATCAATACATTGAAGCATCGGAAGTCGGGTAGTGGTTCCGTTTTTGGCCCATCCGCCATCACAAAGTGTCCATATTTTATTGTTCTTATCAAGGACTAATCCTCCCGGTTGTTTCCCTGTTTTTATCTCACCAACTATTGTGTCGGTTCGCGTATCAATCACCAAAATAGTACTATCAAATGACCAGCAAGAAACAAACAGATAGTCGTTCCATTGAACCATTTGTTCAGTCGAGGTATGCCCGTTTGTAAGTATTACACCTGTAATCTGGTAGGTTTTAGGATTGACAATTGTTATCTGCCCTGCATAAAGGTCAGTTATATAGGCTTTTTCGTCATTCAGAAAATGCATATACCTTGGAGAGGTCAGTCCGGTTATTTTTCCGACGTATTTACCATCTGAGGTATTGATCACATAAATTTTGCCGGAGTTATTGATTACAATATACCCCAGATCATTGCGAATGATCATTGACTGCGCTACGTCACCGAGCGGAAGACCATTAACATTATAGAAAAGATCATTCAGCTCTTTATGCGTTTCAGGGTCGTAAAACGACAGGGAAGCATTCCCATACATGAAATTGCCTTCATTAAGGATAAACAGCCCTTTAGGAAGCAATGATCCGTTCTGGTGATGGCTCATCCACTCATCATCTTTCATGCATCCTGAAACTATCACGAGCAGCAAAGCGAGCAGGGTCATATTTAAACGGTTGACTGTCATCTTTAGAAATCGTAACGTATTAAAAGTGAATAATTCCTTCGGGGCATAGGGTGCTGTAAAACAGTACGATACTCTTCATTGAAAAGGTTGAATATTTTTAGTTCAAGATCTATCTTCTGTCTTTTCAGTTGTAGTTCTTTGCCCAAAAAGAGGTTATTCATTAAATAGGGGTAAAGTACATCCATTTTTGAGGTTTTGTCATTGCTTGTGGTGGTGAAGCGCTCGCTGTAATAAGTCCAAAGCCAGGTAAAGTGATACCCTGAGCGGGAAAGATCGACGAGGAAATTGGCTGAATGTAAAGGAATATAAGGAAGTTGTTTTCCGATCGATTCGTCTGCCCAATTACGCGGATCGTCGTGGTTAATGGAACGGGTATAGGCATAATTGGCATTGAAATGGTAGTCGACCGAATGAAACTTTCCTGTGATACCGGTATTGACCTCTATTCCGCTGGCATTTACCCTTTTCATATTATATGGTTCCCAATAACCCTGCGGCGTCGGCAACCAAATGATCCAGTTATTGATACGGGAATAATAGCCGTTAAGCGTGGCATGAAAGATGGTGGTCCCCATAACTCCGTTATAACCGCATCCGAGGTCAGCCATGAGTCCTTCCTCCGGTTTTAAATCAGGGTTTCCTCCCGGAATATAGTAGAGATCGTTAAGAGTTGGTTGGTGGTAATTGCGTGCAACATTTCCCTTCACAAAATAACCTGTATTGCGAAACGGATGGTATTCGATGCCAGCCGAGGGAATTAAAGGCGTTGAATTACCGCCAATAAAGTCTTCTCTGGCCAATAAATTGGCTGTTATTTTTTCGCCGAAAGATTTACTTAGCTGAAGGTAAAGTGAATGATCCTGGCGTTGCTGATCGTAACCTTGTGACTCTCCATTTTTGGGCGAATTGTGTGATGATACCTTATTGAATTCAGTATTCGCACCTCCAATGATGGAAAGGTTATTGGAAATCTGATAGTTGTAACTCGCTTTTATAAAGTATGATGCAGATTGCGAATGGGAGTCAATGACAACCTGATCTTCAGCTCCCGAAACTTTGGTGGTTAACCTGTAGTTAAGTAACTGAATATTTGCTCCGGAAATCAGGTTAAGGACCCCTTTTTTTCCGTAATGCTTCCATTCGGCTACAGGGCGATGGGCATTTTCCAATTGCCGGTTGATATTAGCTTTGATATCTGTTTCGTTGGAGAGTAGCCGGGGCAGGCTTCGGTCGTTATGCTGATACCAGTACCGGAGAATGACTACATTCTTTTCATCCGGACGAAAATAGAATTCCTGGAGCAGACCATAGTTTTTGAATTGCGAATTTTCGTTGCGCTGAGTTGGGTAGATGTATTTTCCAGTTTTGGGATCGATATCTGCAATAAACTTATTTACAAACAGGTAGTCGTTATCCGAATAATTAAAGAAAGCTCTTGTTTGCGATTGAATTTTTTTATTCCCTACATTTATTTGCAGAAATTCGTCTTTAGTGCCGTAACTACCAATCCCGGTAAGCAATCGACCTGAAAATTTATTCTGCCAATTAGCACTGTTGTCCAGTTTAACGACTCCGCCCAGTGCACCACTTTTTTCTGATATTGAACCTGATCCATGCAGAAGACTAACATTGTCGGTAAAATAAACCGGTATCGTGGAGAAATCTACCATGCCAAGCATTGGAGAGTTGAGACTGATCCCATTCCACGACACTTGTGTATGAGAAGGAGCCGTTCCACGAAACGAGGCAGTTGCCATCGCACCGCGGCCATACTCCTTAATGAAAATAGGTGTGTTTTGTGAAATAAGTTCTGATAGATTGGATGTCAATGCTTTAATCATTGCAATCGAATCGATTTTTGTCGTTGTTTTTCCGGCTTCCTCCTTGACTATTCTTTTTGCAAAAACTTCGACGGTTTTAATTTTTAACGTGTCCGAAATATGTTGTGCGGTGGCAAATTCCGTCGAAAAAAGGATGATCATTGATGCAATCAGGACTCTAAAGAAACCAACGCGTCGTAAGGGCTTTTTAAATTGGTGGTTTGATATACCGGTAATTGCAAACGGACATTGCTCTATTGTTGTAAAACAGTTTGAGCAATAACGAGTTTCGCCGTATTTTTGCAATTCAAGGTCTTTGGTCATCAGGGTGATTGATATACAATAAGTTAGTTTGCTGTATACTCAATTAATGACAGATCTGCCGCACCGCTGATTTCAGTTGATACCTCGTTAAGCCAACCTGCAACCTGGAATACGCCGCTTTGAACTTTGATAAAAGTTATCCCAGTGAGATTGACCGGATTTCCTGCTTTATCTACCGCATTTGAAATATCGAAAAGATTGGCTTTCAGTGAAGTGTTGTAATCCAGATTGTTATAGCATTCAGCATATCCTGAGGCAAACAATCCCGGTCGAATGACCCAATTTTCACTGTCAACTTGTGTCGAAATATTTTTATAGGCATCGGGTAATTTGACTCCGGTAAAAGTTATTTCAGTTTTGTTTCCATAGCCACTCCACCACCAAGAAGCTGAATCGTAAACAGGAATTAATTCCCCGCTCTTTCCTTTGTTATCTTTCCAGGTAACATACCCATTACTGACAGGTTTATAATAAGTTACCTGATAGTCGTGAATTGTTTCAATATTATTGTATTCACTCCCTTTTAGCTCTAACCATTCCCCGTTTGCATCATTCATTACAAAAACCACCCCAGGTTCGGAGCCTGCGCCCGGTTGGGTGTAAACAGCGAAATCGGCACCAGGCCCGTTTTTAATGGAATGGTCGAAACCGGCAATAATATAGCCACCCCAACCACCCAGTGAAGTATAAATCTTTGTACCTGTCCAGGGTTGACCGATGAAATCAGAGCCATTCCAATTTGCCGGAATCAGCGAAGCGTGTTGTCCCGGGCCATATTGATAGTCTAAAACTTTTGTGATATAAGGAGAATTTGTCGAAAAAGCATTGATCGGAATCGTTTTACTATCGCTTCCAACGTCGTTCGATACTTTAAGCTGTATATTGTAATTCCCTATTTTTGAAGCAGTAAAGGTAAATGATTTATCTGAAGATAGTACCTCTCCATTCATTGCCCAGGTGTAAGTCGATTTTTCGTCGTTCATTACATTAGGATTGAGAGGAAGTGGCTTTCCCACCTCTATTTTAAACCCGTCAGCAGGAATGGCTAACGTAATTAGCGGACCAGCTAATTTTTCTGATTTGGTGCATGAGGCAAACAAAGCGATTCCCATCAGAATGGGAGTAATTGAATGAAATTTAATTTTCAACATACTTAAAATCAATTGAATCGTAAAACAATAATTGATTTTAAGCTCATCGGAAGTCTTGCAGAATGGAAACCGGCCATCTGTACGCTTTTATCCCGAAAGCTTAAACCGTGAATGGCTGGTCTTCTGACTTATCCCGATTTCTGGTTACCTTCCCATCCTTTTTTGGAAAGAATAGTGGTCATTAACCAGAAACATACTATTCCGCAACAGCGGAATCGGGTTTTACAGCAGCGGGTACTGTCCCGGATTTTCACCGGATTCCCAAATTAAGCCCCATGGGCACCAATTCGGCACAAAAATAAGCAATTAGTTCCTCTCTTCAAAAATATTAATGAAATGCCTGAACTATTTGATTGCTTTTTCCTCGAATCTGACAAATTGATTCTTTGGAATCAGGTATGTTTTTTCTGAATGAGGTTTGTAAAATCATAAAACAATGCAATTTGGAGGAAGTTTTTGGCAGTGTGGTAATTCGGTTTGTAATCGGTATCGCAGATACATCCAACCTGTAACGCAGCATTTCCGTTTAGTTTATAGCCTAAGCCACCATATAAGCGATTCTTTTCAACGACCACGCCATGTTGTGGCATGAATAGCTCATCATTTACAGCAAGATAGATGCAACCTTGAACAATCGTTGGTTTGTTGACTGGTAATGTTAATGCAAGCCTGTATTTTAACCGGTTTTTATAGTTGTTGGGAATAAACCGTTGTTCAAGTCTTCCCCTGTGTTCGATATTTAGCCGCTTGAAAACCTGTTTAAAATTTAATTCAAGCCAGGTTCTGAATTCCCTTTGAAGTGCTGGAGTCTCAAATAATTCTCCTATCTCGTAAGTATTAAAAAGGCCTGTTCCAATTAATCCTGCCAGATTTTTGGTTATGGAATATGAAATTCCGGCTTTAACTTCGTAATAATCGTATTTTAAATTGTAATCATTACTCCGAATGTGGCCTTCGCCCATTAATGCTAATTTGGGAGCTATTTTTCCTTTCAGAAAAATTGCGTTCCAGTTGCCTAAACTATGATCTGTCTGGGCATTGGATGTACTGTGAATACTAATTAAACAGGCTGTTGCCAGGATGAAGGGGAATAGTCGTTTGGGAATAGTCATGTCAGTTAAATATTCTGCAAACATAGCATTTTCGAAATGCAAAATATTCGTTGTCCAAAAAGTTTTACAAAAATAATTATACCTTTAGTTCACCGATCTGAAATTCTCTTGCGTCTATAAAATATTAATATTCAAATAAATAAAAAAATGGGTAACTTGAATAAACTGAATCCTACCTCGGTTTGGGGTTATTTTGAAGCAATATGTCAGATTCCGCGACCTTCAAAGCATGAAGAGAAAATTATCGCCTTTTTAATGGATTTTGCGAAGCAAAACAATCTCAATGCGAAGAAGGATTCAGCTGGTAATGTATTAATTACTAAGCCGGCCTCAAAAGGGATGGAAAATCGTAGAACATTGGTTTTACAATCTCATCTTGACATGGTCTGTGAAAAGAACTCGGGGACCATTCACAATTTCGATACCGATCCGATTAAGCCCTATATTGACGGAGAATGGGTTACGGCAGAAGGAACAACGCTTGGAGCCGATTGTGGCATTGGAATCGCAGTGCAATTGGCTGTATTGGCATCCGATGAGTTGAAGCATGGGACTATTGAGTGTTTGTTTACCGTAGATGAGGAAACTGGACTTACCGGAGCCATGGCGCTTGAGCCGGGATTCTTTAGTGCTAAAGCACTTGTTAATCTTGACTCTGAAGATGAAGGCGAACTTTTTATTGGATGTGCCGGAGGAATAGATACTGCGGTAAATATTCATTATGAGTCAGTTACGTCTCCCTCTGACTTATTTCCATTGCGAATTGCAGTGAGCGGTCTTTTGGGTGGACATTCGGGGGACGATATCAATAAAAACAGGGGAAATGCGATCAAAATATTGAACCGGTTTTTGTGGCAGTTGATGCATAACTATGAGATTTGTATTGCAGATTTTAATGGTGGCAATCTTAGGAATGCTATTGCCCGCGAGGCTTTTGCTGTAATTTTAGTTCCAGGTACGAAAAAGGAAGAGATTACTGTAGCTTTCAATATTTTCAGATCGGAGATAGAGGAGGAAATACTTTTAAACGAACCCAATATCAGGTTAGTCCTCGAAAGTGCTGAACAGCCTCGGTTTGTGATTGACACATTAAGCCAGAACAAATTGATTAACGCGTTATACGCATGCCCTCATGGGGTATTGGCAATGAGTACGCGAATGCCAGGCCTTGTCGAAACATCGACAAATCTTGCTTCCGTAAAATTAAAAGGAGAAAATAAAATTGAAATTACAACCAGCCAGCGAAGTGACCTGGAAAGCGGGAAAATGGATGCGGCTTATATGGTAGAATCTCTATTTCAGTTAATTAATGCAGATGTTATTCATGGCGAGGGGTATCCGGGTTGGGTTCCGGATCCATCTTCAGAATTATTGAACATCACCCGGTCTTCTTATGCCAAACTTTTTGGAAATGAACCTGTTGTCCGCTCTATTCACGCAGGGCTTGAGTGTGGATTGTTTCTCGAAAAATTTCCAGGCCTTGATATGATCTCTTTTGGCCCTACAATGAAAGGAGTTCACTCCCCGGATGAAAAGATTAATATAGAGACAGTTGATAAATTCTGGAGCTTGCTGACGGGGGTGATTTCTGCGTATTAAATGAATCTTTTATTCAAAATAAGTAGGATAGTAGTAGGAGTAAATAGTAGCCGATGAATGGTCAAAAAAAGTTTAATCTATTTTGATTTTTCATAGTTAAATTGTAAATTTAAGCAGTGAGTCAGAGGTCTTTCAGATGATAAATGGAATCAATTAATAATCAGGTTATCAAGAGTTATTAATCATCAAAAACCAATGTCATGTCAAATAATTTAATCACCGTGGCCACTTTAGGTCATATCCATGAGGCAGATAGGTTAAAAGGATGGCTTAATTCTGCCGGGATCGAGTCTTTTATTCTCGATAAGGGATTAGGTATCGAAAACGCGGCTTGCCTTGAGGGAGTAGTAGAATTACAGGTCTTCGAAAACGATGCTGCCAAAGCTTTGGAGATAATCGGGAGCGTAGATATTGCAAAGGACAATGAGACACATTTTTCAGATTCTGAAATTCAATTGATTAAAAAAATAGTTGTTCCCGTTGATTTCTCGCCATACTCTTTAAATGCTGCATGCTATGCTGCTCATGTTGCAGAGCAAAAAAATGCATCAATCACGTTGGTTCATATTTACTTTAATCCGGTAACGAATCCGGTTTCTTATGATCATTTTTATTCATTTCCGGCCAACGTTGCCGAAACGCTAAGTGAAATTGTCGAAAATGCGGGTGAATTGATGGAAGAATTCAAAGGAAAGCTTAATTCGTTTATGGTTAACTATGAAATTTCAGGGATTCAATTGAAAACGGAATTAATTGGTGGTATAGCAGAGGAAGCAATCCTCGATTTTTCAGAAGCAGGCAAGTATGATTTGATGATTGTTGGGGTTCAGGGAAAGGAAGCAAATGGAAATTGGTTTGGAAGTTTTATGACTGAAATTATAAACAAAGTCAGAATTCCTGTTCTTGCTATTCCTGGCGACGCATCTTATAAAAAGTCGATGTTTAAGAGGCTGATGTATGCGACAAATTTTGACAAATCGGATGGAATGGCCATTCGGAAATTAATAGGCATTGCCAAGCCGCTTGAAACACATATTAGTGTTGTCCATATCGATGATACCCGTGATAATCCTTTTATTAATTACGATTTGGCTCATTATAAGGAAAAATATATTGGGAATATTGAAACGGATATGGACTTTGACTTGATTGTGAATAAAAACAGGGCACGTGGAATTGAAAATTATATCGTTGATAAGAATATTGACATCATTGCTGTGACTTCCCACAAACGGAACATTCTCACTTCCTTATTCAATCCGAGCCTTACAAAGGCGTTAATATTCCAGCTTAAAATTCCGATGCTAATCTTTCATGCTTAATTCTTGAGGCTTATAAGGGTAAATTGACAGTCGGACGATTAAACTAATCTGACAGATACTTTTTTGGCATATATTTTGTTTGATTTTCTTATAATATATTAAAGAAATTAGTTTATTTGTAGATGAACATTGAGTTTGACTTGGTAATTTAAAGCGACCTTAATTAATGTTCTGAAACGATATAAAATAATACCCAAGGAATAAACATAGACTATTTAGAAACAAGCTCTTGCATGATTTATTCATTGGATATAGGGTTTTAATATTTATCATTATTGAATGAAGATTTTATACTACTTAAAAAGGTTTGGGTATTTATGCTCCCGAGGAATTCTTTTCGTAATATTTGGTTTACTGGTTTACTCTTGCACCTCTTTACGAGACATTGGAATTCAAGTGGCGGTTTCACCGGAATATCCAATTACATCAGATATCCAGAGTCTGGCATTGCTCAACCGAAGTATGAATGGTCAATTTACAAATGTTTCATCTGATTCCCTTGAGAAAATTTTAATAGGAAATCATATGTTGCTCGATGCCGTTTTTCAGGACAGTCTTGCTGCCGATACAGTTATTCGGGTTACTGCCAAATCTCTTTTTGAGTCAGGCAGGTTTGATGTGGTAGTTCCCAAGGATAGAAATATTTTTCGCAATGACAGCAGTGTTATCGCCAATCCTTTGAATATAAGTAATATAAAAGATGTTTGTGACGTTTTTAATGTTGATGCAGTCCTTGTCCTCGAAGGATTTGCTGAACAATTAAGTACAAAATATTGGGTTGGAAATGAAGGTCCTGAAAATCTGACTGTCGTTTATGAGGCATCTTCGGATATTACTTATCAATCGGAATGGCGTCTTTACCGACCAAATGAACTTAAGACGGTGATACGATTTCAGGTATCCGATTCTATTTATTGGAAGAATTTTAGTTATTCTCTTGAAGATCTGTATTCAAAAATGCCCAGAACAAAAGAGGCCTTACTCAACGGAGGAGTTGCCAGTGGTTTAAAAATGGCAGGTTACATCAGTCCAAGATGGGTCAATCAAAATCGCCATTATTTTATAACAGGAATTAACGAAATCGATGCTGCTGTGCCTTTGATTAATGAAAATCGATGGGAAGAGGCAGCTGCAATCTGGACCAAATTCGAGACGAACCCTTCAAAAAAGATTAGAAGCAAAGTTGAATTCAATCTTGCACTTGCTGCAGAAATGAACGGCGATATTGATCTGGCTATCGAGTGGGGACTTAAATCGTATCATGATAAGTATTTAAAGGTAACGGAGGTTTATCTGAAAACCCTTGATAACATCCGAAAAGAACGGCAAAAGGATAATAAGAAAGAATATTAAGGTGTAACTTTGGCATTATTTTTATTCGCGTCTCCATTTAAGTTTTCCTGAATATTATTAAATGCTTTGAAAAACAATCAATTAACAAATTAATCTTGTCATGAGAGTCATTGTCAGTTTTATGTTGATTTTGTTTGCAGGATTGATTATAACCTCCTGTGTAACGACTCAAAGTGTTCCCATCGATCAGCTTGAGCCTGGGAAAGTAAGTTTACCTACAACAATAAGAAAAGTTGCTTTGATCTCCCGCAATTTTAGATTTTCGGTTGATACTTTGGCCGGATATTACAATGTTGATTTTCGTCTTAAAAAAGCATCAAGAATAGAAAACCTTCTGGTTGATAGTATCGCAGTTACAAAAAGTCTCGATAATCTTCGGAAAACCTTGTTAAAATCCGGACGATTTGATGAAGTTTTTGTTTATCCATACAATGCCATAAAATCCCATATAGGTGATAAGGAGTTGCCATTTTCATCGGAATATATTCGATCACTATGTCGTGAAAGCGAAACTGATGCAGTTGTATCGCTTGAGATGCTAAGCTTTTTTTATAGCCGGCATAATGGTTCTTCAGGCAAGGCGATTGAGGGAGCTGCCAATGTTAAGGTTACGGCAATCTGGTCGGTTTACACACCTCAAAGTGATGGCGCAATTGACAGGTATACGCATTCTGAAGTGATCAAATGGAGTGAAAACGAGCGGAAAAACGATCGCCATAACCTTCCGGATCGAAAAGATGCCATTTCGATAGCCTGCGGTGTCGCAGCCAAAAATTACAGTAAACGAATTGTTCCTTACTGGGCTGAATCGTCGCGTGTTATTATTGGTTTGAATGGTTCTGACTGGGAGAAGGCGATCTTATTTGCTTCAAAGAATAAATGGGAAGCGGCTGCCCAGATCTGGCAGAAATATACTGAAAGTACGCAAAAGAGGGTTGCTGGTGTTGCCGCTTTGGATTATGCCGTTGCACAGGAGATGCTTGGAGACATGGAACAAGCAAATATTTGGTCAGGTAATTCTGTTAAACTGCTCAAAGGTGGCGAAACTGGCAAAATCGCCAGAGACTATGCCGCTACGCTATACGGAAGGAAGTTAAAAGCAGCCGAGTTGAATTCCTTATTAAAAGACAATCATTAGACTTTTATCCGTAAAATTTTATTTTGAAGGTTTGGAGGAAACCTCTTATAGCTTTTCATTTGTATTTGTCCCGAAGTATCGGGCTATCTTTTCCGTTAGTTTTTAATTAAAGCGCTATTATTAAATCATTTAAATGGAAGTATTTCTCTATTATTTTATTCTGATTATTCTGATTGTCAATTTTGTATTTGAGCGGTGGCTCGATTATCTGAACACTTCAAATTGGTCTGTTGGACTTC
Organism: Mariniphaga sp.; assembly: GCA_025363795.1. GTDB lineage: Bacteria > Bacteroidota > Bacteroidia > Bacteroidales > Prolixibacteraceae > JAAFHB01. The sequence continues at coordinate 20,223 of JANYLE010000057.1, forward strand.
CACCTGAACTTTTAGGAATCTATAATGAAGAGAAGTACCAAAAATCCTTGGCCTATGAAAAGGCAACCTACCGATTTACTGTCTTTTCCGAATCATTGGGCTTCATTGCAATTTTGCTGATCTATGTGATCGGTGGATTCGGTTGGCTCGACTCATTCATTCGGTTAAGAGTAAGTAACCCAATTCATATCTCGCTTGTTTTCTTTGCAATTTTAGGTCTTATTACTGAAATTGTTTCATTACCCTTTAGTTGGTATGCAACTTTCGTTATTGAGGCGAAGTTTGGATTTAATAAATCAACGCCACGCATCTTTTTTCTTGATCAGCTTAAAAGCCTGCTAATGGGAACCATAATAGGAGGCATAATTCTATACCTGATTGTTTGGATTTACCTGATTTCCGGTAACCTATTCTGGATATATACTTTACTGGTTATAACCATCTTTTCGATTCTCATGTCGATGTTTTATTCGAGTGTAATTGTGCCGATCTTCAACAAACAGACACCGCTTGGTGAGGGTGACCTTAAAACTGCCATCAAAGAGTTCTGTAAAAAAACCGGGTTTGTTCTGGACAATGTTTTTGTAATCGATGGATCTAAGCGGTCAACCAAAGCAAATGCCTACTTTACCGGTTTAGGGAGCAAAAAAAGGATTGTTTTGTACGATACCTTGATCAGTGAATTAACCACGGAGGAGATTGTAGCTGTTTTGGCGCATGAAGTAGGTCATTATAAGAAACATCACTTATGGTTGGGACTGTTTGCTTCATTAATTTCTACTGCAATAATGCTTTTTGTCTTTTCATTGGTAAGCAGCTATCCTGTTTTCGCCAAGGTTCTTGGATCAGATATTTCAGGTTTTCATTTATCAGTTATTTCATTCGGGATATTGTATTCCCCACTCTCCTTGGTTTTTAGCTTGGGAACGAATTCTCTGACGAGAAGGAACGAATACCAGGCCGATCAGTTTGCTGCTGAAAACTACAATAGCGGATATCTTGCTTCCGCGTTGAAGAAATTATCAGTTAATAACTTAAGTAATCTGACACCTCATCCGGCTTATGTCTTTTTCCACTATTCGCATCCAACCTTATTACAAAGATTGAAGAAACTGGCTGAGATTAAATAATCTGATGCTTTCGGCTTGTTGAATTTGAAAAATAAATATACGTTCGCAGGTTGATTTCTAACAGGATCAAAATTTTGTAATATTGTCAAATTATTATCATGAGGATAAAATCAATATTTGCGCAACTGACTATCGCTTTGCTTTTTATGGGAAGTTCATTTGTTCAGGGACAATCAGTTGATGAAGCATTAAAAACGATCAATGAAACTTCGCTTAAAGGACAACTGAATTTTTTGGCATCTGACTGGATGGAAGGGCGCGAATCGGAGACAAAAGGGGCTTATATGGCTGGAGATTATATCGCTTCCATATTTCAGGTATTTGGTATTGAACCTTTCGGGGATATGGAATATACTTTTCCTTTGAAAGGGCAGAGAGCAGCTATACCGGAAGCTAAACCATCCTATTTCCAGAGTTTTAATATCGTGAAATATAAGATGTCTGAAAAACAGTCATTTAGTCTTATAACCGAACTAAATGGGGCGCGTTTGACAAAGAATTTTGATTATGGAATCGACTATAATCTTAATGGGATTGAGACGAATATGGACATTGATGCACCGGTTGTTTTTGTCGGATATGGTATCAAAAACGATTCTTTAAAGATTAATGATTATGCCAGGGTAAACGTCAGAGGTAAAATTATTGCCCGGCTTGATGGTTATCCCGGTTTTCGTGACACGACTTCAAGTTCCTATAAGAAACTGAAATTTAGAAATCTGTGGAATGACAAAGAGAGATGGGCAAGCGAATCGGGTGCAATTGGGGTAATCAATCTATCTGCCTATCCCAGCAAAGATTTCGGAAAGGTAAGCAATCTACCTTTCAGGTATAAATATGGTGACATTGAGGCAGATAAAACACCCGAAAGATATTATGAAAAAAAGGCTGTTCTTGTAATTGACTCATTACAAAAGACTATACCAGTAATCCGCATTTCTGCCCGGTTACAGAATGAACTTACATCGATTATTAATATAGACATCTTTAGCTTCGAACAAACGGCTAAAAATGATCTTAAACCTGGTTCAAAGGAGATTAATGGTCTCAGAATTGGCCTGAAAGCTGGCGTTAAAAGTGAATTGATGACGGTACGTAATGTCCTTGGGATGATTGAAGGCGAGAACAAGAATGAGTTTATCGTGGTCGGAGCTCATTACGATCATCTTGGAAAATATTCAGAATATATTTTTAACGGAGCCGACGATAATGGATCCGGAACAGTGGGAATGATGGCGATTGCACGTGCGATGAAGGCTTCGGGTAAAAAACCAGCTAAATCTATCATATTTGCAGCATGGACCGCTGAAGAAAAAGGTTTGCTTGGATCAGAATATTTTGTGAAGAACTTCAGAGACTTGTCCCGGATTGCAATGAATGTTAACTTCGATATGATTGGCCGAAGTTCATTGAAAGATTCAGTCGGGAATAAATGCGGAATGGACTATACCAAAATATTTGGTGGTTTTCAGGAACTTTCACAGAAGAATGTGAAGAACTTTGGCTTAAACCTTGATCTTAAATATACTGCTACGGAAAAACCGTCGGGTGGAAGTGATTATGCCCCTTTTGCAGCTCGTGACATTCCGGTAATCGCCTTTATGGCTGCAATGCATCCCGATTATCATCAACCTTCGGATGAGGTGGCTAAAATTGAGTGGAAAAAGATGGAGGACATTGTCAAACTGGGTTTTCTAAATATCTATGAATTTGCGAATTCCGATCTAAAGGGATTTAAAATTCCATTAAGTATTAAATAGAAACTGTACAGGCGAAGATGAGATGGAAAGAAGATGTGATGATAATAAGAAAGATTTGTAATTTTGTTGAATAATAAAATAATAGAAAATGAAACTTTTAGAAGGAAAAACAGCAATCGTTACCGGCGCATCACGCGGAATTGGTAAAGCAATTGCAATTAAATTTGCTGAAGAAGGGTGTAATATAGCTTTCACCGACCTGTTTTACGATGATATCGCGAAAGCGACTGAAGCAGAACTTCAGGCGATGGGTGTCAAAGCCAAAGCATATCCGTCAGACGCTTCGAAGTTTGATGATACACAGAATGTTGTCGCACAAATTATTGCAGATTTTGGCTCAGTGGATGTTCTCGTAAATAACGCCGGAATTACTAAGGATACTTTGCTGATGCGAATGACAGAAGCCCAATGGGACGCAGTGATTACTGTCAACTTGAAATCGGTGTTTAACTTTACAAAGGCGGTACAGGCAGGCATGCTCAAACAGAGAAGTGGCTCAATTGTCAATATGAGTTCTGTTGTTGGAGTAAGTGGTAATGGCGGTCAATCGAATTATTCAGCCTCAAAGGCTGGTATTATTGGTTTTACTAAATCAATTGCTAAAGAACTCGGCTCAAGAGGAATTCGCTCAAATGCAATAGCTCCCGGGTTTATTATCACTGAAATGACAGCTAAAATACCTGAAGATGCGCGGAAACAGTGGGAAGCAACTATCCCGATGCGCCGTGGCGGATTACCTGAAGAGGTCGCTAAAGTTGCATTGTTCCTTGCTTCTGATCTTTCATCCTATGTTTCAGGACAGGTAATCAATGTTTGTGGTGCTATGAATTGTTGATTCATTTAAATTGAGTTTGTGAATCACAATGATTTAAGACTTTATAATACTGTGATTTATATTTTATTTATAAGGATTTGCATCGTCAATAAAATACATTTTTAAAAAAGAGCTGGTAATTCAGCTCTTTTTTTTAGAAAACCTATGAAAACACCTTGTCTTATTGAAAATTTAATTGGTTATTTTGTGAATTCCGATGAGTAGCAGCAACATTTTTTTTTGACAAAATGGAATCCATCTTTTTTAGTCAGAATGAATTATTTAATTTGCACTAACAGGCTCAATTTTAGGTTTATATGTATTTAAGTGTTATCATATTGACTAGATGAAGAATAAAAACCTTTCGTTTCGACTGAGTATTTATTTTTTAATCTCCGAGACCATTCTTTCGGTAATCATCATTCTTGTTGGCTATAACTAT
>JANYLE010000062.1 GCA_025363795.1 Mariniphaga sp.
ACACTACATATTGACCGTTCGCAAGGAAATAATAAGATAATTCCATATTATCAAAAATTCGATAAAAATCATGTTTTGTATCTTCAGTTTCAATCAGATTCTCCGGACAGCATAACACTTAAATCATACCTCGGAGCATCACAGATTGAATCAATGACCGAATCTTATGACAGCAGTTACGGGTTCGCAGACAAAAGATATTACACAAACTTTGTCGTAACTCTTGGTTCATCTTATTATGACAAAAAAGTTTATTTTAAAGTTACTCAGGGCGTAAATGTTCTAAAGAGTGAGCCTGTTTATATCTATGATTTATCCAATGAACTGGCAAAAGGAACCATTAAATACATTCAGTATACAAATTATGATCGTATTGAATCTGATCTTGATGACCGATTCATTGACTGGTCAATACTTACTAGCACAGGCAGTTGCATGGATATGTTCATAGATGCTGTAGATATTGAACTAAACGACATAGATGAAAACGAAATACTGGAAGGATCGCAAAGCCGGACGATCCTGTCAGCAGTATTTTATTCAGGAAAGGTTCTGAAGACAGCCGGAATTCCAGACTACATGGCAACGCGTCTGTCAATCGCAGCAAGCCTTGACTTGTTTATGATCAATGATATCCAATATATTAAATCAGGTGATGTTTCCCCTGAACGGTTTGGTCAAAGTACATTGTTTCAGGTATCACTTAAACTCACTCAGAAAAATGCGATAGGGATAAACGTTGACCGTTTTAATTTGATTTCTGGAACAATAACATCAAAAACAAATGTTAGCACCTTTGGAGAAGATGACGGGTCAGTTACCATTGCAGGCGCGGATGGTGCAGCCCCTTATGAATACACCAGATCCGGAACATATCAATCATCCGGTACCTTTGGCGGACTTGTAGCAGGGGATTACACTGTCACTGTAAAAGATGCCAATGGAGTAACAGGAATTGTACTTGTAACAATTACCGAACCTCCGCAGGTTATTTCTGTGCCTCCTGTGACACTGGAAGCAACAAACGTAACGGTTGTTGGTTTTACAGCTAATTGGCAGGAAAGCATCGGAGCATTAAGTTATCAGCTTGATGTTGCAACTGATTCCGGGTTCGCCTCTAAAATAACGGGTTATAATAACCTCAATGTTGGTAGTGTTCGGACTTATGATATTATAGGACTTGACGGCAGAACAAATTATTATTACCGTGTGCGTGTGGTGTTTGGTACTTATACAAGTTCATATTCAGATGTAAGGACAGTTTCTCCTGTACTGGATAAACCCGTGGCCAGTTTTGCAACAGACGTGAGGGAAACAACCTTCACGCCATGGTGGAATAACGGGGCTCCAGGGATTGGTGTGCTTGGAGCAACGGGGTACAAACTTGATGTAGCTACAGATATTGATTTTACTTCATTTATTTCAGGATTCAATAATCTTGACGTTGGCAATTTTTTATTCAAAGTTATTACGGGCCTTACAGTCGGGGTGTCATATTTTTATCGGGTAAGGGCTTATAATAATTTTCAAACAAGCGCAAACTCAAATATTATGACTCAGGTCATTACTCCGGCTCCGGGAATCCCAGAAGTGACAGAAGCAACAAACATAACAGGAACCTCATTTTCAGCAAACTGGAGGGCATCAATAAGAGCTGCCGGGTATATTTTGTCTGTTTCTACTGATAGTAATTTTCTCGATTTATATTCAACTCAGGATGTTGGAAATGTCTATACATATTCTGTTACCGGACTTTCTCCTAGTACCCTGTATTTTTACAAAGTTGTGGCTTATGACAATTCCATTATACCCACAAATAGCGGGGACTCGCTTCTTATTTCTGTAAAAACACTGATGGCGGTATTTTTGGCACTTCCAGCAACGGATGTATTCGCGGTTGGTTTTACAGCTAATTGGAATACTGAACCGGGCGCAACAAGCTATTATCTTGATATGGCCTATGATGCCGGGTTTAGTTCAAAAGTACCGGGGTATAATAATTTAGATGTCGGATATGTAACTCATCACAACATTACGGGAATTACATCTAATACAGTGTATTATTACAGAGTTAAGGCATATAGTCCGGTTAGCATCTCTGATTATACCGCAACCATAACATCATGTACTGCACAAAACCCATCAGTTCCTACGGCACAACCAGCAACTTTTCAGACTGCCAGCAGTTTTAGAGCAAATTGGTACGGATCAACAAATGCATCAGGATATAAATTAGATGTTGCAACCGATCCGGGGTTTTCCAGTAAAGTTACCGGCTATGATAATCTTGACATTATCGGGCTTTCACAACTTGTTTCCGGGCTGTCCGCTTCTACGACATATTATTATCGTGTGCGTGCGTATGAAAGTCACGGTGTATATAGTGCATATTCCAGCCTAATAACTACCGCAACGCTTGGACTAGTACCGGATTATCCGACGGCAACCGCAGCAACTAATAATACAATAGCTGGTTTTACAGCTCATTGGAACGCTGCAACGGGCGCAACAGGATATAAGTTATATGTCTCACTGTCTTATAATTTTACCGGGCCTAATGTTGTAGGTTATGACGGGTTGGATGTTGGTAATGTCCCCCAATATGCAGTTACTGGCCTTTCTCCTGATCATGGTTATTATTACAGGTTAGCGGCTTATAATGGTGTAGGAACGAGCTCGCCAGGAAACCCTATTAATGCATATACGCTTGCCCTGCCGCTTCCGACAATAGTAATTAGTCCCGCTTCATGGACCTTTCCAAGTATTAA
>JANYLE010000115.1 GCA_025363795.1 Mariniphaga sp.
TACAACCCGACCGGTCATTGCGCTGTCGGGATTGATAACAATCCAATTCCCTTCAAACTGGTTTTTATATCCCTTATTCCGGAGTACGCCCCAGGCTTCTTCAATGGAAATATTTTTGAGCCTGGCCAGAATATTGTCCGATACCTTAGGCCTTCCATCAGGAAAACGCTCACCTTTCCAATCGGAAGTTATCGCCTTGATGTATTCAGGCGAAGATCCAACCCGTTGTGCATACGAATAGACAATGCACAGAGCAAATGCAAATAGTAATACTGCTTTTTTCATGTTAGAATAATTTATTATTTACCCGAAAATTCGGAATGAATATAGCCACAATTAATTTTATAATAATTTCTTAATCATGGCTATATCATCAGCTATCATTGAAATTTTATTTATCCCAAAAAATACGTGTTGCCATATTATCAGCTCCCATACGGCCCACCGCTTCATTGTAATTAATTGTGTTTACTGATTTCTCCCTTACCGGATAAACCAACCGGTGAATAAATCCTCCTAAAACGGCAGGATCTGCACTTGGATAAGGGTTAGGCGTTAATGCTGGAAAACCACTCCGTCGAAAGTTGGCCCAGGCTTCGGAACCATTCTGGAAGGAGGCGATCCAATATTGCGTATTAATTTGCTGTAACGCCTGTGCCGGATTAAAAGGGTTAGCTAACAGGTAAGCATCCTGACTTGCAGTTGAAATTGTAGCCAAAACATCGTATTGTTTCATCTGATCCATATGAGCTCTTACACCAGCATTATAAAAACCAGCTGCAGATCCCGTTATCCAACCTTTTTGTGCTGCTTCTGCCAATAATAACTGGGTTTGAGCATTAGTGATAAAAAATTCAGGAATATCAATTTTTGCAACAGTTCGCCTGTTTAACTGCGAATATTTCCATGCAGAACCCGATTTTCCCGGATAATTTGGGTCGTTGACAATCGTCGATTCATTATATCCGATTGGCATACCCTGCTGATCCAGCGGATTTGTATCTTCCGCTCCGGCAGTTGCAAGCGGATTACCCGGAATCGCATATTTTACAGCAATAACGGCCAATCGTGGGTCATTGGTACTTAAAAGATAATCTACAAAAGGTTTCCCCAGGTAATAATTGGCTCTTTCTGTCCCCTGGTATACATTCGCAGATGGATGATTAAAAGAACTGTTGAATGCAATAAGCGCATTGTCAGCATTCGATTGCATGACACCACCATTAAATGCTGCAGTCACATACTGCTGAGCCTTTGTGGCATCTGTCTTGCCGTAGCGCATGGCGACACGCAAAAGTAGTGAATTACCCAATTTTTTCCACTGTGTGATATTACCTTTGTAAAACAGATCGCCGGTTTCGATGGTTTTGGTTGCATCCAGCGCCTTGGTGGCTTCATCCAGTTCTTTTACCAAATCATCATAAATTGCTTTGTTATCATCATATTTAGGCAGATAGATACCTTCAAGGAAACCCTTTCCGGCCTGCGAATAAGGAACATCACCATAAGTATCGACCAATACTTCGAAAACATAAGCCTTCATGATGCGGGCCATGTTATAGAGATTACTTCGCGTTGGTACGTCTTTCGTTTTGTTGATTACATCAGTAAGTAAAACTACCGGGCCACTTGAAGCTGTGTAAAAAGAATTGAAGAGGGCATTTGAATTCGGATCGTAAACAATGTTATGATTTCCTCCTTCAATAACACCGGTATACGGTGAAATAATCTGCTGAACAATTGGGCTCTGATAAGGAAGCGTATTTACTGCCGAGCTAAACTGGGCATTTGAGAAAAGATAAATGGGGTCAAGTGATGTTGCAAGAACAGGATTTGTATTGATCTGTTCAAAATCTTTATCACAGCTATTTAAACCTGTTAACATGACCACCAGTACAAGATAAATATATATTGTTTTCATATAATTATTTATAGAGGAGTTATAATTTGACATTTATATTAAAACCAAAACTACGCGTTGTTGGCAATGTATGAGTCTCTATACCCTGTAGGTTATCTGACGAAGATACCTGTGCTTCAGGATCAAGATTGTCGATACTTTTCTTAATCATTAATACATTATTGCACACTGCCGAAACCATTAGTTCTCTGATAAAAGATCTTTTAAAGAATCTTGAAAAATCGTAACCGATCGATAAGGATCTCCAGCGGATAAAACCACCATCATAGATAAACGGAGTTGCTACTCCTGTACTGCGGTATTGTGTATAAAATTGTTCCGCTTCTACTTTAGTCGTATTAGGCGTACCATCAGGATTCACACCTGCAAATAAGACCCCACCATCACGTCCGACAAGAGATGATTTGGTTAATCCTTCGCGTATGAAGTTCAAGTTTGAATTCGACATGATCTTGTAACCAGCTTTAAAATCCACCTGGGTAAAAATCCGCAAATGTTTGTAGTTGATTGTATTGAGCCAGCCGCCTACCCATTTTGGGATTGCACTGCCAAACGTTTTAAGATTTCCTTGCTGAAACAGACCGCCGACAGTAATTATATTACCGTTAGCATCACGTTTATAATCGAACCCGCGCAAAGAAGCCAATGGCATACCAACTTCATGTGACACAAATCCGAAAAATTCTCCGGTCCCAACATCAAATCTTGCTTGCCCGTTCGCCAAGGCGATCACTTTACTTTCGTTATAACTTGCGTTGAATCCGGATTCCCAGGTCAGGTTTTTGGTTTTAACCGGAATTACGGTCAATAACATTTCAACTCCCTTGTTCCTTAATTTTCCAACATTTACCAAGGTCTGGCTAAATCCTGAAGCATTCGAAACGTCAACTTTCAGAATTTCATCAACTGAATTCTTCTCATAAACAGCAACATCGAGGTTAACCCGGCTATTGAATGTTCTTAGTTCCATACCAAGTTCCTTCTCCTTAACTTTTAAAGGACGCAAGTTAGGGTTCGGACTCACGACACCAGAGATAGACCCAAGTGCATTTCCATTAAACTGGTTGGCATTAACCGAGTAGTATAAATTGTTAGAGTAAGGATCTGTATCGCCTCCCACTTCAGCATACGAAGCCCGAAGTTTTCCGAAATTCAACCATGACGGCATAGATTTAAACATCTGAGTGAAGATATAACTCATGCTTGCCGAAGGATAGAGATAGTTGTTCGACTTAGGATTTAAGGTCGAGAACCAATCGTTACGTGCTGTTGCATTGATATATAAGTAATTTTTATACGAAAATTCAGCAGAACCATACAAGGAATTTACAGCCTTTTTTGTGTAATTATAAAAAGGATTCTTAACCTGGCCATTACCAATAGTATACAAATCTCTCACATAGAAATTGGTAACCGAAGCGCCAATATTATCATAGGTCTGCAACATTTGGTTACCTCCAGCAGTCACATCAATTCCAAAATCGCCAAAGATCTTGTTAGCGCCAACGAGGAAGTCAAGATTTCGTTCTCTGAAAGTAGTTACATCCTGATAGTAATAACCATTAAAGCCAGATGCCGCAGCACCGATTGAACGTGTTCCGGTTGGACGGTCATAATTGTAAGGGCGGGTATAATAATCCTGTCCAACACGACCCTGAACATAAAGCCAATCCAATAACTGGTAACGAATGGATGCATTACCGAACAATCGGTCACGTTTCACATTTTCAAATCTCTGATAAGCAACCCAATATGGATTGTTCCGATTGGTGAAACGTGCAAGAGGCTGTTCGTTTCCATTGGCATCTTTATATTTGTTTTTCAGCCAGTGTACATCTATACTGTTGGCCATGGTATAGATCGTGGTGTTGGCATTCATATCCTGCAAACCAATCTGCGGCGGATTATGGTTGTTTTCGTTTGAGTAGTTGAAGTTAAGCTGGATTGAAAGCTGAGGAGTAAACTTATAATTCAAACCAAAATTTAAAATCTTTTTCTGGAAATCGGAATTAGGTACAATTGCATCAGCAGAGGTATTTGCAAATGATACGCGGAAATTACCTTTATCACTATTACCAGTCATAGCGACAGAGTTGGTGAAGTTATAGGCTGTGCGGTAAAAATCCTTAATTCGGTTTTTATTGGGTAAATAAGGTTGCGTACTTCCATCAAACTGAGGAGTAGCTGCACCATCAAATTTTTCGCCAAAACTATGGACTCCTGAACTTTGAGCTTCCGCAACGGTGGTAGGACGTTTACCGAATTCGCCCTGTCCGTACTGATATTGGAAATCGGTAAAATCAAGTGCCCTGTCGGCCTGGAAGTTTGAACTTATTTCAACGCCAATACCTTCTCTACCTTTTCCACTTTTGGTAGTAATAATAATAGCTCCGTCTTTTGCACGGAAACCGTACAAAGCCGCAGCCGCAGCCCCTTTAAGAACTGTCATCGACTCAATATCATCCTGATTGATACTCTGTAACCCATCACCCTGATCGGAAGAACCACCGGTTGGATTTCCAGTACCATTACCATTGGATCCACCAGCAGAAATAGCTGAATTATTGATCGGAACACCATTTACAATAATCAAAGGTGAATTATTTCCTCCAAAAGAAGACTGCCCCCGGATACGGATCTTTGATGATCCTCCTGGACCACCTGCTGGAGGCGAGACATTCAACCCTGCTACTTTTCCTTGTAAACTGTTACCTACGTTGGTCGTCCGGTTTGTAGTTATAATTTCATTATTCACTGAGGCAGTTGAGTAACCCAGTTTCTTGGCTTCCTTTTTAATACCCAAGGCGGTCACGACCATCTCATCAAGTTTAACAGTACTTTCCTCCAAAATTATATTGAAGAGAGTCTGTGATCCGACCTTAACCTCCTGAGTTGTATAACCAACAAAAGAGAATTGCAAAACAGCCTGTACCCCCGGAATCCGAATTGTAAAATTACCTTCTCCATCGGTGATAACGCCTGTAGTTGTACCTTTTACAACAATCGTTACGCCGGGCATCGGATCGCCCTTCTGATCTTTCACATTCCCTTTCACATCTTTACTCTGCGACTGCTGTGCAATACTTGCAGCTACAAGAGGATTGAGCGATTTCATATCATCCTTTTTGTACAAAAAGACCTGACGATCATCGATCATATAGGCAACATTTGATCCTTCAAAAAGCTGTTCGAGAACTTTTTCAATCTTTTCTCCCCTTGCCGAAACAGATTTTTTAGCAGCATCATTGATAATCGCATCATCGTAGAAGAAGATGAAGTCGCTTGACTTTTCAATCGTATTAAAAATGTCTGTAAGAGAAGAATTCTGAAGCTGAATATCAATTCTCGTCTTTTGCGAATAAGTGCTGGCCGATAAAGCCATCGAGCCAGCGAAAAGCAAAACTGCTAGTAGTTTCATAGCAAGAAGGTTAACTTTTAACCTCTTCCTGAGACAGAAAGAGTGAACATCCGGATTTTTTTTCATAATTTTGAGATGAATTAATTAAACATGTTGCCTTGCGGCATGATTGATTTCGCCGGTTAATGTTGCGAGCATTAGCCGGTTTTTTTTGCACCCTGACTGATTTATTTACTCATAAAAAACATATTTATTTTCATGTTTTGCATATCGCGCTTTCGAAATTATAGCCAATCCATCAAGTACCCGTTCTGGATTATCTTTTAAGTCTAATTTCCCGGATACATGTTTGATTTGCATCTGCGCATTAACTTCTATATTAATATTATAATAGCGTGAAACCCGTTTTAAAAGTTCCGAAAATGCCTCATTTTTAAAGATCAGGTAACCATCTTTCCATGCGGTATAGTTATCAATATTTGCTACTTCGGAAATGAGAATATCTTCCTTATCTTCCGATAAAGAGGCCTTATGATCGGGAAACAGAAAATGTTCTTTTGAAAGGACGCCACCGTGATTAATCTCAAGACTTACTTTTCCCTCCATTAATATTGTATTATATTCATTGTCTGACTTGTATGCCTGCACATCGAACTTTGTCCCATATACTTTAATCGTATAAGCATCAGTTCTTACATAAAATGGCTTTTTTGCATCTTTCGCCACTTCAAAATATGCTTCGCCTTCCAGAAAAACCTCCCTCATATTCGCCTTGAAAACTGGCAGATAAACCAATCTTGATCCGGAATTTATCCACACCTTGGTTCCATCAGAAAGAACAATTTGCGAACGCTTGCCATGTGGTACAATCATTTGATTATATGCACCTTCAGCTACCGATTGTTTCATTTCTGTTGTATCATTTACCATGACACCTTTTCCGTCAGCCGAGTATTTAATATTTGATTGAATTCTGTCAATTCCCACATGTTTTCCATTGGCCAATATTAGTTCAGTATTCTGAAAATTAATTGCGGATGATGCAACAAAATTCTCAATAGCAAGGCGTTGCTTATAATGGAAATAAGAAAAGCTGCCGCCACCGACCAATATAAGAATGGCTGCGGCATACCGGAAAAAACGAAGCCTAAATGATTTTTTTTGCTGTTTAAGAATTCTATTCCATTGCTCAAGTTTTCTTTCCGGAGATTGCTGAAATTCCTTTATTTGAAGTTTGTTTAGCATATCAACGGCTAACTTGATCTCCTGCCGTTTTAAGGGAACGCGATCCTTTAAATCCTCAATAGAGATAAATCCCTCATTGACAATTTCCCGGAATTTATCATCCATAATAAAATCCTCGGCGTTGTATGTATTGAAATGGTAAAAATCCATTTGGATTAGTTCAGTTTACCTTAAGAGAGTGGTAAATTGAAAATCCGGACAAAAAATTGAATCTTTTTTATGGTTTTTTTTAAAATAAATCCGAGTCAAAAATAAATAATTGTAATCTGCTATATTTCTATTGTTTAGAAATCTATTTTAATTCTTCTACCAATACCGGATAGGCAAACTAATTTCTATCACAGAGCAATTATCTTGTTGGAAAACGTTCAAAATTTATTCATAAAAAACAATATCATTTGTTTGCTCGTGATATGCATTTGTTCAAGCTCCATACGAATTTCCTTCAGTGAACGATAAACCAACTTATAACACGAGTCAACAGTAATATCAAGCATTACAGAGATTTCATTGTACGAAAGTTCACTTTGGAAACGGAGGAAAATGACCTCTTTTTGTTTCTCCGAAAGATGATTTAAGCATTTACTGATGGTTTTCCCAATCCGGCCATTCCACTCTTTTTCATAAATTTCATCGACTTCCGGCTCGTGGTATTCGGAGGAACCACCTGTAAATTGATTGGATAGTTTAAGTTTATTTTCCCGTTTAAGATCATTTATTAACTGATGCCGGAATGACTGGAGTAGATAGGCCTTAAAATTATTTACCGATGAAAGATGGTTTACAGATTTTAGAAAATAGCTGAAGATATTTTGTATAGCATCTTCAATCAATTGATTATCATTCGTATATTTCAAACCAAAACTATACAACAGGTCGTAATGACTAAAATAGATCAAGCCAAGAGCCTCCTTATTGCCATCTGCAATAAACATTTCCCAGATTACCTTATAATCGGTGTTGTCAGGCTTATTCACAAGTTTTTGCTTTTAGGTATCACAAATATAACAAAATTTGAAAATGAACTACTCCGAAATGATATTTGTCACTTTGATGTATTGTTTGCTACTTTAGATAACCGGATTAATTTCTTAATAAAACTACTATGTATCAGAAAATCATCTTATTGCTCGTTGTCGCTCTTTTCGTCAGCATTCACAATTCGGAAGGACAAACCGTCTCAGGTAAAAAGGAAAAGCTACCGACCGTTAAAGAAGGGAAATGGATTAACCTTTTTAATGGGAAAAACCTTGATGGATGGATACCCAAGGTTACAGGTTATCGATCAGGCGAGAACCCCCTTAACGGTTTTCGTGTCGAAAATGGCATTATCAAAGTCGATTACAGTAAATTCGCTGCATTTAACGGCCGTTTCGGTCATCTGTTCTACAAAGAAAAACTCTCCTCCTATATTCTTCATGTCGAATACAGGTTTGTGGGTGAACTACTCCCCGATGCACCAAGTTATTGCTTTCGAAATTCAGGGGTGATGATCTATTCCCAATCGCCTGAAAGTATGGATGTGACAATGAACTGGCCGGTTTCTATCGAAGTTCAACTGTTGGGAAGCACTGAAAAGGTAAAACAGACTAACGCCAATATCTGCACACCCGGCACAACTATTTCATACAAAGGAGTTCCAACTAATGAACATTGCATCAATGCCAACTCCAAATATTTCAATGACGGCGAATGGGTTAACCTTGATATCATTGTCCGGGGAGGTAAAGAAATCATCAATATTGTTAATGGCGATACAGTGATGATATGTTCGGAACCGAAAGTGGGCGGATTTTTATTACCCGAAAACTATCCTGTACCCGAAGGCACACTTTTGGAAGAGGGTTACATTGCTCTTCAGGCGGAAGGTACACCAATTGATTTCAGGAATATAAAACTGAAAATTCTGGAAGATAAGAAAGTAGCCGCGAAAAAATCAAAGGCAGCAGTTTATGGAACCAAGTCAGGATCAGGAATAAAAGTAATCGACAACTTCGATTCCTACACCGACAATGAACAACTATCATCATCCTGGTATAATCCGGGACATGGAGGCCAAAACTCGAGGAGCCTCGAACCTGCAATAAAAGGCAGTGGCAAATACAGTTTGAAATGTGAATATACCACCATGAAATCCGACGATAAATTTTACTGTGCATTTTGTCGGGTAACCAAATGGGATCTGACAGGGTGCAATGGTGTTCAGTTCTGGTTCAAACCCGATGGTTCAGGCCGTGAAATGACTTTCGAATTGAATACTGCCAACAAGGAAGGTAAGAATATTCATGATTTGTGGGACTACAAATATTTAACGGAGAAAGGCGACACAGCAGCCCGATGGGTGACCATTCCGTTTTTCAACCTGAAGCACAACACAAAATTTGCCGACTCAACGGATATCAGTACAACCTTCAAGCCTGATGCAATCACCGAAGTCGCTATTTATATTGGCGGGAAAAATGACGAACCCGGGAGTGGTGTATATTACCTGGATGAATTGTCTGGATGCAAACTGCAGTTTTAGGCAAACAATAGACGGAGAATGCCAATATCAGGAAAGAACTAAAATTGAAAAGGACAGAACCGGGCGGTTCCATCCTTTTACTAAAACTAACCAAACTAACTAACCTAACTAAACCTAAACTTATGAAAAAAATGTAATACAAATGTAGGTGTATGGCGGAATGCCTCCAAATAATTTGTGTTAAAAAAAGCTAAATCCATGTTG
This sequence comes from Mariniphaga sp., assembly GCA_025363795.1. Classification (GTDB taxonomy): domain Bacteria; phylum Bacteroidota; class Bacteroidia; order Bacteroidales; family Prolixibacteraceae; genus JAAFHB01. The sequence continues at coordinate 9,253 of JANYLE010000115.1, forward strand.
ATTCATTTAAGAGGCGGATTAATAGCGTATTAATTGGTATTGAAAGCAGTAATAAATGGATTATTATTTGAAACTGAATAGTTGGCACCTCCGTTTTCTGGAAATATCTC
>JANYLE010000133.1 GCA_025363795.1 Mariniphaga sp.
CCCAAAAGCTTGCTGTTCAGCAAAGGAATGGGAAAAGAAAAACGGGATTGATAAAATCTGGATGACTCCGGAGTTGATTCCTGTGAAAAGTGTTTACACGAAAGAAGATCTCGAAGGACTTGAGCATTTGAATTATGCTGCAGGCATCGCCCCTTTCCTTCGCGGACCTTATTCAACGATGTATGTGAATAAGCCTTGGACCATCCGTCAGTATGCCGGGTTCTCTACCGCTGAAGAATCGAATGCTTTCTATCGCCGTAACCTTGCCGCAGGTCAGAAAGGACTTTCTGTTGCATTTGACTTGGCCACTCACCGTGGTTATGACTCTGACCATCCACGTGTTGTGGGTGATGTTGGGAAAGCCGGTGTGGCTATCGATTCAATTTTGGATATGAAAATTCTTTTCGACAATATCCCATTGAATAAAATGTCAGTTTCGATGACGATGAATGGTGCCGTTTTACCTGTTTTGGCTTTCTACATTGTAACCGCTTTGGAACAAGGTGCAAAATTAGAGGAACTGGCCGGTACGATTCAAAACGATATTCTGAAAGAGTTTATGGTGCGTAACACCTATATTTATCCGCCGGAATTCTCGATGAAGATCATTGCCGATATTTTTGAGTACACCTCGAAATACATGCCTAAGTTTAACTCCATCTCCATTTCGGGTTATCACATGCAGGAAGCTGGTGCTACCGCAGATATCGAGATGGCATATACGCTGGCCGATGGTTTGGATTATATTCGCACAGGGATCAAAGCCGGATTGAGCATTGATGCTTTTGCACCGCGTTTATCGTTCTTCTGGGCGGTTGGAATGAATCACTTTATGGAGATTGCCAAAATGCGTGCTGCACGTATGATTTGGGCTAAAATGGTTAAACAATTCAATCCTAAGAGTGCCAAATCAATGGCGCTTCGTACTCACTCGCAAACTTCAGGTTGGTCATTGACCGAACAGGATCCTTACAACAATGTGGGACGTACCTGTATCGAAGCGATGGCTGCTGCACTTGGTCATACACAGTCCCTTCATACGAATGCGCTTGACGAAGCAATTGCTCTTCCAACAGAGTTTTCAGCACGTATTGCACGTAACACACAGCTTTACATTCAGCAGGAAACTGAAGTGTGTCGTTCACTCGACCCATGGGCTGGTTCCTACTATGTTGAGTCTTTAACCAACGACCTGGTTGAAAAAGCTTGGGCTTTGATCGAAGAAGTTGAAAAGCTGGGTGGTATGTCAAAGGCGATTGAAACTGGTGTACCAAAAATGCGTATCGAAGAAGCTGCAGCCCGCACACAAGGTCGCATTGATTCAGGTACTCAGGCGATCATTGGTGTCAACAAGTACCGTCTCGAAAAAGAAGATCCGATTGATATTCTCAATATTGATAATACGGCTGTTCGTCTGTCTCAAATCGAAAGATTAAATAAACTTCGTGCCGAGCGTAATGAAGCTGAAGTAATTGTTGCACTTGACGCAATTACGGAATGTGCCAAAACCGGTGAAGGTAATTTGCTTGAACTGGCGATTATTGCCGCTCAGAAAAGAGCTTCACTGGGAGAAATCTCAACAGCATGTGAGAAAATTGCAGGACGTTATAAAGCAACCATCAGAACAATATCAGGCGTGTACAGATCAGAAGCTAAGAACGACAAAGATTTTGAACAGGCACTTGCGCTTGTCAATCAGTTTGCAGAAAAAGAGGGTCGTCAACCACGTATCATGATCGCAAAAATGGGTCAGGACGGGCACGACCGTGGAGCTAAGGTTGTCGCTACAGGTTATGCTGACCTTGGTTTCGATGTGGATATGGGACCGCTGTTCCAGACTCCGGCCGAAGCTGCCAAGCAAGCAGTCGAAAACGACGTGCATGTTTTGGGCGTTTCGTCACTTGCTGCCGGACACAAAACCCTCATACCATCTGTTATGGAAGAGCTGAAAAAATTGGGTCGCGAAGATATCATGGTAATTGCCGGCGGGGTTATTCCTGCTCAGGATTACCAGTTCCTTTACGATGCAGGTGTTGTCGCTATCTTTGGTCCTGGGACTTCTGTTGCTTCTGCAGGAAAGAAGATCATGGAAATTCTGATAGCTGCGCAGGAAGACTAAGTAAATTAAGAATTTCGGAGGCGTGTGCAGATGTGCTGCAAGCCGAAGACAATAATAGAATTAAATGGCTGTTCCGTTTCCGGGATGGCCATTTTTCTTTGCTCCGGAAGTGGAAATTGCTACATCAAAGACTATGCTGCTTTAACAAAGAAGGTCAGTCTTAATAATGCCTCCAAATCGCCGTTTCCAAAGACGATGACTCCAAGCCTTGCCGTTGGATCAAATGCCATGATCACATTGTTTTTGCCATTCGATAGGCTTAAAGATAGGTGTTGCCTGACATGGCTCAATGGTTTTTCTGTTCAGAACTTTTATTTGCTGAATTAAAGGGAATTGTTTGGGTAAATAAACCCTAATGGCTGGAGTGCTCCTGTATTTTCAGCGAAGGATTTTTAAGTGCCAGCGAATACAAAAATCTAAAGAAATCTTTGTTCCAATTGGTTTTGAAGACATGTTGATTTGGTTAAAGGTGCTCCGGAACCAAGGAATCGACAAATCATTTAGATAGCAAACTCAATTCCTTGCTATCCTATTTCCTCCCAATCTCAAGTTGGTTTAGTGATCTTCCGGTTTAATCTTTTTCTCCAAATATGAAATTAATTTCTCAGACGCCACCTTAACTTTTAAAGCTTTAGATAACTCATAAGTTGACTTAATCGCTTTTTTATCTGATTCTTCGAGCAGAATAGCATAGGTTGGTTTTCCTATAAATTTGGATTTGAGTTTTTTGTCAACATTGGCTGCAATCAGCGCGATTACCTGATCTGCCTGAGGACCCAGGTAAGTCACTTTTTCCCATATGGATCCGTTAAATTCGCTTTGATGGTTGTTGACATGGTCAAGTGAAACCGAATCAGTTTTAGCTGCAAGCCCATCACCTTCGACGCTCATTGAAGTGTGATTAATCCACTGCCCTCCGCGATAATTGCTCAGCAGGGATAAATCGCCCTTCTCATTCAGAATGACCTGAATAAACGAACGGGACCAGTTTTTATCAACTCCCAGCCGGTTATGGATGTAGTTTGTGTATTTTTCAGATTCACCTTTTTCCGGATTGAATTCTTTGATTAATGAATCGATCACAATTTTGGCTGCTGCGAGGTTTTCGCGCTGTTTTACCAGTTTTGATGAGTAGATCCGGTTACTGATCTGCAGACCACTCCTGGCCTCTGTACGAGCTTCCGGGAACAGTTTTGGAATTGAATCGAGATTTAATAAAGCATTGGTTGTATCTCCTTTTGCAAGCAGCTCTTCTGCAACAGCGATTCTTTTCACTGCCAGTTCTGGTTGCGACGGTACGCAAGCCGATATGATGGTCAGAATGATTGCAATCCCAGCGAATAGTTTTA
>JANYLE010000189.1 GCA_025363795.1 Mariniphaga sp.
TGAAGTAATCACCTTTTTTAATCCATGCATCAGAACCACGCATGTTGTAATTCAAATCGAGGAATGACAATCTGGCATATTTTGCGTTCGTACTATTTGTAGGAGTCCATGCATTTTGTGCAACATCGTTCAAAACGTTAGGAGTCGTACCATTGTCACTCGGGAACATGTCGGTTAAGGTCATAGCAGAGTAAGAATAGATTTGTGCGCCATAAACTCCGTAACCATAAATCATAAAATCCCAATTCTTATACGAAACATTGACGGTCAAACCATAGTTTAACTTAGGGAAACCATTACCTAAGATGGTCCTATCATTTTCATCAAGGAAACCATCACCATTCACATCTTTAAACTTATAATCTCCAGGAACGGTCTTTGATCCATTATTGTATTGGGTGTGACCTTTAGCAATAGCAGCAACATTGTCAGCATCAATCTCAGCCTGATTTTTGTAGATATGATCTACCTGGTAACCATAGAATGAACCTACGGCATATCCATTACGCATGATTGAGTGATTGTTCCAGTACGTGCCTGAAGGAGCACCAATTTGACCCTGGTTAGAACCATCGCCTGTAGCACCTGTGTTTTCAAAGAATATATCACCACCAATATTTGAAATTTTGTTTTTCACGTGCGAACCTGTTGCTGTGACGCCGAAATTCCAATCCTTATTAATTTGCTTCTTATAATTTATGCTGAATTCGTAACCTTTATTGTCAATTCCACCTAAGTTCGTATATACCTTAGAGTAACCTGATGAAGGGCGTATATTCAACCAGTTCAACAAATCTTTAGATGACCGGGTGAAATAATCTACGGTTATATTCAAATTATTATTGAATAACCCAAGGTCAATACCGATATTGGTTTGTTCGTTGGTTTCCCATTTCAACTTAGTATCAGCTAATGTTTTAACAGTACCGACTACTGGAATTTTAGATGATGAACCAGCGCCTAAGGCTCCATTTTGCGGATAATAATTGTACTGAATATTAGCTGAAGTTAATGCTGCAGTCGCCTGATCACTATTTAGATTACCTGCATTTCCGGTTTGTCCCCAACCTAAACGAAGTTTCAAATTACTGATTGTCGGAACGGTTTTCATGAAGTTCTCTTCCGTAATACGCCACGCAGCGGCTGCTGACGGGAAAGTACCCCATGTGTTATCAACACCAAATCTAGAGGAACCGTCGCGACGAACAGTGCTGGTTAAAATATAACGATCTTTCAGACTATATTGTACACGACCAAAGTAAGACAAATTATGAACTTCTAAGTTATAAGCACCAGAACCTGTTCTTGAAGTAGAAAGGTTGGTCAAACCAATATCACGGATGTTATCACCGGGAAAATCAATACCGGCAGCATTACTCCAGTTTCCGAACGATCTGCTTACAGAATTACCTGCCATCACAGTCACATTGTGAATATCATTCTTCCAATTGTAAGTCAAATAACTTTCAAGCTGAAGAGTATTATTGTTACTATTGTTGATCCCCAACTGATACCTGGTATCGTAACCTATCAATGTAACAGGCGTTATGCCATCGGGTAGGTAGCGCTTTTTATTACCCCAGAATCTATACCAGTTGTCTGCGGAGAAATTATAAGATCCTACTGTTTTAAATGTTAACCCTTTAAATATTTTAATATTGGCATAAGCACTAAGAATTGTCTGGTTATGTTTGGATATACCATTCTGTTCCATCTGTTCAGCAAATATGTTATTTCCCAGATTTCCATCGTAATTACCAGTACCCTGAACAGGAGTACCATAAGTCCCATTCGCGTTTCTAACATTCGGACTTATTAATTTGCCAGTGGCAGGGTCTACATAATCCATTGTAGGACATAAGAAAGCCATATCACGGATAGAAGAAAGGTTACCATTATTACCGAGGCCTGCATTGTTACCCTGTGATTCACTATGAATAAAATTGAGGTCTCCACCTATTTCAAGGAAATCAGCCACTTTGCTAATTACACTTGCACGGGCAGTTATACGTTTGGCATTTGAATTGATGACAATACCGTCATGATTCAAATAACTTAAGGAGAAGAATTGTTGGGTTTTATCAGTACCACCCTGAGCCGAAACAGTGTATTGCTGCCTAAGGGCAACGCGTGTCATTTCCTTTTGCCAGTCAATATTCTTTCTTTGACCGTCATATTGCGCAGCAAAAATCTGATTCGCCAGACCGGTGCTAGTACCATTACCATCGTTCGCGCGTGCTTGACGAACATTTTTTGCATACTGGTCTACATTGCCAACATCCAATGTTGCAGCCAAACTTTGTACACCAAAGTCAGCTGTAGCAGTAACATGCGCAGTACCTACCGAACCATGTTTGGTCGTAATCATGATAACACCATTGGCACCAGCCGAACCGTAAATAGCAGTTGCAGAAGCATCTTTCAAAATTTCAATGCTTTCAACATCACTTGGGTTAAGAAAGTTGGCGTCTTTACCTACTACAACACCATCAATTACATACAGCGGTTTGGTGTCACCATTAATAGTTGCAACTCCGCGGATTTGGACAGCGCTGTTTGCATCAGGCGAACCGTCCTGTGCTGAAACTACTACTCCCGCTGCCTGGCCTTTTAAACCTTGTAAAATGTTTGTAGGTACTTTTTTCATCATTTCCTGAGTGTTAACTGAAACAACCGATCCGGAAATGTCGCTTTTCTTTTGAGTACCATAACCAACCACCACAACTTCATCCACTTGCAAGTTTATCGGAAGGAGTTTGACATTGATCTCTTTTTTATTAGCAACAGGAATATCCTGTGTTTCGTACCCAACAAATGAAAAAGTTAAGGTTGCCTTACCATTGGCATCAATATGATATTTCCCATCCATATCTGTAACACTACCAGTTGTTGTTCCTTTAATAACTACGCTCACTCCAGGAACGGGACTTCCACCTTCATCAGTTACGGTACCTTGCACTTTGATGGATTGCCCAAAACCCCAAAGTGAAAATAGCAACATAGGTAGCATAACGAATGCAACCTTTAATAATTTGTTTTTTTTCATACATTTAAATTTTTTTTATTAATTAATAATGGAATAAGTTTATGGCAATGTCAGCTATTCTTTTCCGACTAAAGCCTTTTGCTGTTTAGCCCAACCACTAAGGATCTTTATTTTTATGCATATTTTGTTTGGTTTAATTATTTAGCTATTTACGATTGAATAAATGACCAATCTGTTCCCTGGAGACCAAGTCTTCACCAGTATATTTTCAGCAGCTTATAACGCAATTGCATTTTAAAAAAGAAGCAACTTGAGCAACAATCCTGACAATAGACATACAAATGTTATTCTCATTAAAATTCAAGTTCGTTAGTTAATTTGTGTCATAAAAGTATAAACGATCATTGGCGCAGACTCTATATTATAGCTATTTGATTCTATTTTTTGGATATATTTGAATAAACAGTTATTTACGCACGCGTGTTTAAGTGGCTTAAATGCAATAGTTTACCCCATTAATTTCAGATCAAACAAATTTGAATCTGTTTGTATTTCTGATTTAAGCCAAGATCCTGCTTGAAAATGAGCCACCACCTCTTTACCGGTGGTAAAGTTGCAAAGCTGCACCAGCTCGGATATTTTGATTTTGCCGGCCATTTATGTTTTTCTGTTTAGTGGTAATTCAGCATTTCTCATTGAAAAAAAGAAAGAGCCCCGAACGATTTGTAATCGGACGGTGCTCCTCTCAACAGACTCTCATTCTACTAATCTTAACTGGGGAATAAATTACTTATTTTCATTTGTATATAATTTGTGTTTTAATAGCCAGATGGAATCTAAGATAAGCGAAGCTAATAGCCATATAATCATTTTGGTTTTCGAAAAGTTTCTTCTTTGGCTATTTCATCCTATATTTTAAAAACTATCCGTCAAATTAATATCCAGGGTTTTGATAAGCAGCTTTATTCGCAATTCAACCATCGATACAATCAATGCGGAATAGGGTGCAGATAGCTATTGTTTGGATTTGAACTCGTTGCGATTACTGCCGTATGATCTCCATTTCAAAAATAAGCAAGTTGAGAAAAAATTCAGTCCATAGAAATAAATATTTTCTTCTTATATAAATTCAGTTTCATAAGTTATTTAGTGGTATAAAAATAGACAGAGTTACAGAAATAGATTCTAAATTATAGCTATTTGATTCTATGTTTTGGATAAATTTGAATAAAGAGCCATTTGTGTCATTACATTTAAGTGGCTTAAATATAGTCGTATATCCTAAACATCCTGGATCTGACAAATATGAAGCTAAGTGTATTTCTGCTTTAAATTAAGATCCTGTTTTATAATTAGCCACCACCCATTTCCCGGTGGCTAAAATTGAATCTTTGAAAACTGGAATGCAAAGTTACACCCGCAAAAACCCAAAAGCATACATCAGTAAGCACATGGAAGGCGAATGATGATGCTTAACAATCCGGTTAATATCTGAAGGTAAGGTCCCTCCTGATTTTTAATCTGATTAAAAGAGCAGATGACATATTAAATAAGTAAACGTAACTATTCGCTCATTCTAAAAATTCAGATGGTGATTTCCCGAATTGTTTCCTGAATACGATGCCGAAATAGGTCAAACTTGCAAAACCGCAAAGTTCGCTTACTTCGGTTACTGTATAGTTTCTTGACTGCAAAAGTTCCACAGCATGATTTAGCCTGATGGTTTTAATAAAATCACCAGGTGATTGATCTGTAAGTGACTTAATCTTTTTATAAAGCAGTGACGAACTAACATTCATTGCCGAAGCGAAATCTTCTTTGTCAAATTCGGTATTCGAAATGTTGGCCCTGGCAACATCCAACATTCTTTTTACAAACTTATCATTGAGTTCGTTGGGCAGAATATGTTCGTTTGAATTGCCTTTTATCAACGTCAAGGCTTTTTCCCTGACAACCTCCCGATTGCGAATAATCGACTTGATGCGTTGAATCAAAAGATTCATATCGAAAGGCTTGGTTAAATAATCGTCTGCACCTAGTCCCAAACCATGCAGCTGATCTGTCCTTTCAGACAGGGCGGTAAGTAAAACGATGGGGATATGTGAGGTTTCGTAGGTCGATTTCATGATTTTACACAATTGAAAACCGTCCATCTTTGGCATCATGATGTCGGATACAACCAAATCAGGGATTTGTTCTGAAATGAACGCCCAGGCTTTTTCACCATCAACGGCTGTAAACACTTTAAAATCATTACTGAGTGTCGCCCTCATAAAATTTAAAAGATCGTCATTATCCTCAACAATCAACACTTTCATCTCTTTTGAAGTTTGAATCTCAGTTTCAGATTGTATTTGTTGAAAATCGTACTTAACATCGCTTGAGGTTAATGATATTTCTGAAGATGCATTCATTGCTACGGACTTCCCCGTTATTGATTTAAACGGAATTACAACCTGAAATGTTGATCCGATATTTTCCTGACTGCTGTAACTGATGTTACCACCATGCAATGCTACATAATTTTTCACCAATAATAGTCCTATTCCGGAACCGACAACTTTTGAATTGATCGCATTGTCGGCTCGGTAAAATTCTTTAAACAATTGTCTTTGTGCCTTTTTGCTAATGCCGATCCCATTGTCTTTCACCTGAAACATACATTTTTTATCATCGCAGTTGAGGTTAATCTGGATTTGACTATTGTTCTGCGAATATTTAATGGCATTTGAAATCAGGTTGTCGATGATTTTCTCCATTTTCGACTCATCGACTGCTGTAATATAGCTCTCACGGCCGGGAACAAACACGAGTTCGATATTTTTGCTTTTTGCATAAGAAGCCAGCATGATCCTTCGGTTTGAGATAAGCTTTACGATGTCTGTCATTGCCAGCAACAAGTGTTCCTTACCAATATCAGCCTTCTGGAAATCCATCAATTGGGTAACAACAGAGGTAAGTTGCCTTGCCTGTTCAATGGCCAGATTTAAATAGTACTTTCCCGCTTCGGTTAAGTTTTTTTCTTTGCTTAACTCTTCAACCGGCGCTTTGATTAAGGTTAGTGAAGTCCGGATGTCGTGCGCTGTATTGGTGAAAAACCTCACCTTTTCTTCAGTATGTTCCTGTTTGAGCCGGTTAATGTAGTAAAGCAAATAAAGAAAGATTATTCCGGACATCACTATAATAACAAGCATCCAGAACCATCCTGTTCTCCAAAATGGAGGAATAGAATTTATTTTTATTGACCGCTCGGCCAACACATTGCGCAATGAACTGTCAAAGAGTCTTATTTTTAACATAAAGTGTCCGCTTGGAATATTCGTATAGGTAATAACATTGTTTTCGGTAGGCTGACTCCATTGCTGATCAAAATCCTCCATTTCCCACGAAAATTTTGATCCGGGTGTCTGGCCAAGCGAAAGTAATTCAAGGCTGATCGTATTTTGAAAATACCTGAGATTAATTTCCTGTAAACTATCTATAGGAGTTTTCAGATTGAAAGATGGTATATCCCTGATTGAACGACCTGCAATAGTCAAGTCCTGAAAGAAAATTCTCCCTTTTGTCGAAGACCCATCAACCAGATTTGGAGCAAAAATTACCACCCCATTATTGGTTCCCAATGCTAATTGACCATTCTTCAACTTCGAATGCGAACTACTATTAAATGATGTCGTTGAAAGCGAATATATTGAAGAATAAGCAATTGCATTTTTATTCTTTGGATCAAACCTGCATAGTCCATTCTCTGTTCCTAACCACAAATAATCATTCGCATAAATAATGCTATTAATAAAATTCGAAGGTAATCCCATTTGGACCGTAAACTTTTCTGTTTCGCCGGTCTTGTATTTATACCTGACTAATCCATCTCCGGATGTACAAATCCAAACCTCCTCTCCCATTACCAGAACATCACGAACCAGCAAACCCGCTATTAGTTTTGTGGCATCACCGGTTTGTTTGTTTAATTGCTTCAACCCATCACTGCATCCTAAAAGAATCAGGTTATTAGTCAATTCAGCAAAGCAGCCAATAAATTGACTTGGATAGGTTCTGAATCTGTTTTCCCCGGACAAATAACAAACAACCGAACCACCAACACTTCCTAACCAAATATCGCCACTGCTATCCTTTAATATATTGAATATAAAATCATTACGCAACGGTGACCCTATCCCGGTTTTATTATAATGAGCCAACTCTTTCCCTGTTTTTCCATCCAATAAATACACTCCAGAAGAATAAGTACCTGCCCATATTCTACCTTGGTTATCTTCACAAAGTGAGAGAAAAACCTGAGCATGGGTCTCCATATCATTGTAAAATCTACTCCACTTATTGGTGGATAAATCCCAACAACAAACACCATTATTTGTCGCAAACCATAGTTTTCCCCAACGATCTTCAATAATACTATTAACGTCGTTATTTATTAATGAATTGGCATTATTTGGAAGATGAACGATTTGATTAACCAAAGGAGAAGCCTGATCGAAAAAGGACAGCCCACCACTGTAAGTGCTAACCCAGACTCTTCCTGTATTATCGCAAAACAGGTCATAGACTCCATTTCCCCGCAAAGAAAATGGGACGTCTAAACTTTCTTTATAAATATTCAGTACCCTTTGATTTCTTCTGTCAAGTTCCCAAATACCTTGGCCATCAAATCCAATTAAACAGGTAGAATCAGAATTCTCTGTAATAGCCAGGATAGGTTGTTCGGGTAAAACGGATCTTAGCTGATTGGAACAAGTTCCATTTCTGAAATTGTAAAGGAACAGTCCTTCAGACATTGTTCCAAGCCAGAGTTTATGCTGATTCTTGTCGAAATAAAGCGAGGAAAAATCAACAGCATTTAGATTTCTATTTTCATAAATATGTTCCTTCTCAAAAGAATTGATATTAAAAAGCCAAATTCCATCCTGCTTTGCTACAATTATATTTTTCGAATCATACCAATTTATCGCAAATATATTCGAGGAAAATTCAAAAGCCGGGGAAAGTTTTCCTGTCTGGTATTTATACAATCCCAAAGACGTTGAGATCCAACAAATACCTTTATCATCAATTAGAATATCCAGCAAAATTCGATTAAGGTTCAATATCAGCTCAAACTTGTCAAATACCGGATTATAGCAAAATATTTGTCCATTATCGGTATAAACAAAAAGTTTGAAATTCTTATATATTAACTTAACTTTATAAAAGTCTGAAGATTCATATGGTAGCCGATATATATGATAATTGTCTTTTGATAGTCTTAAAACACCCATTTTTGAAGAAGCCCAAACAAATCCATTATCATCCTTGCATACGGAATTTGTCTCCCGCATCGAAATTCCATACAAAGAGTTGATGCTATAAAATTTTAAAGCCAAAGCATTCAACGAGAATACCAGATTGATAAAAAGAATCGCTGCCAGCCTGTATTTCAGAGTTTTCAATCTTTTCAAATCAAGTCCCTTCTAATTTTAAACCTTATCAATAACCTATTCCCCTGCATCCTATGAAACAACCAAAATTATCATTTTTTTAGACTAACCTTTCTTTTCCCATCAAGAACTCTGCTCTAACATGTATTTGGCCGAACTTGAGAAAGAGAGTAATAACAAAATCATTAAATATTTCAATCCTTGGATTAATATCGTCACTTAATAATGCGTCAACTGAAGAAGTGAAAAGAAAGGTTAGTTCTTGGAAAATTGATCGGGTAACAAAAATAAATACAGCGCTTCACTCCATACCGTTCGAATCCGGAACAACCCACAAAACGCAACCAGAATATAAGTCTCTTCAGATGACATAAAATCTTTAATTACTATTCATTAGCGCCATTCCCGAGGCCAAATGCAGAGCACTACCTGGATGAAGGAATCAGCGCATTCAAAGTTAGGTTTTACCCATTTGCCCTTACTGATGTCATACACGATGAAATCTGAACCAAACTGCCAATAACTCCGGTTGCGGGCTTCAGCTTGTCTGGCAATAAAGTTGGTCCATCGCAGCCGGGAAGCCATATCTCCCTTTTCGTAAGCACCTAGTTCACCCAAAGAGTGTCATTGTCATCAAACCCGATAATTTTAATCGTGTTTTTCATAATTAAAACATAATGATGGTAATTCGATCAAATTCACCATAAAAGCTACTAACCCATCTCGACGATAACAACGTGAGTTGTTCCATCTTTGAATATTGGTAAAACGTTTGAATTATAAAGGTTTCCATCGACTATAACCTTTATTACACCTTTGCTTACATGGTTCGGATTTTCAACCTTGATCAGGTAGGTTGCACCCCTGAATTTGCGGGTAATCTCAAATCCATCCCATTTAGCCGGAATGCAAGGATCAACTTTCAACCCATAGTAATCGGGTTGGATACCCAAGATAAACTGGCTGATTGCGTAGAAATTCCATGATGCCGTTCCCGTCAGCCATGAATTCTTGGCCTCGCCGGGTTTAAATGAATCCTTACCAGCCACCATCTGGGCATACACATAAGGCTCAGTCTTGTGTAATTCACTGATATCTTCAAGGTATGACGGGCAAATCTTTTTATAATATTCCCATGCCTGGTCGCCGTGGCCAATAACCGTTTCACCAATCATGATCCATGGATTGTTATGACAGAAGATACCCGCATTTTCTTTATAGCCAGCCGGATAACTTGATATCTCACCGTATTCGATGTAGTATTTTGTGAAAGCCGGGTTATTCAATACAATACCAAATTCGGTATCCATGCGTTCTTTGACTGAGTCAAGTGCTTTTTCACATAACCCTTCTTCCTTACCAATACCTGCCATGGTACACCATCCGTTCGATTCGATGAAGATTTTGCCTTCCTCATTTTCATCGCTTCCAATCTTATTCCCGTAGTAATCGTAAGCCCGGATAAACCATTCACCATCCCAGCCGTGTTGTTTCACAGCGTCAATCATGTTATCGACATCTTTTTGAGCCCTTGTGGCTTCTTCTGGCTTGCCCAGTTTTTTGCAAAGTTCAACATAGTCGCGTCCGTATATTACGAACAAACCCGCAATCATCAACGATTCAGCTTTCGAGCCTTCTGCTTTATTTTCAGTTGTCTGGAACGACTCGTTGGGGTCGTTCGAGAAGCAATTGAGGTTCAGGCAATCGTTCCAGTCTGCGCGGCCAATCAGCGGCAATCCGTGAGGCCCCAAATTATTAACCACATGATCAAATGATACGGTAAGGTGGTCGAATAAAGTGCGGGCTACGCTCATGTCGTTGTCGAACGGCACCATTTCGTTGAGGATGCCAAAATCGCCCGATTCCTTAATGTAGCTGATCGTTCCAAGAATTAGCCACATTGGATCGTCGTTGAATCCGCCGCCAATATCGTTATTCCCTTTTTTCGTCAATGGTTGGTATTGATGGTAGCAACCTCCATCCTGAAAT
>JANYLE010000198.1 GCA_025363795.1 Mariniphaga sp.
GTAGGATGATCGTGGGTCGTAGGAACAGTTGTTTCGATGCAACCACCCTGATCAACTGCAACGTCAATCATAACAGTCCCTGGCTCCATCGTTTTGAGCATGTCTTTGGTAATCAAAAAAGGAGCTCTTGTGCCAGGAATAAGGACTGCACCTACAATCACATCACTCACTCTGACCTGTGCCCTTATATTATAATCATTTGACATCATGGTCTTCACGTTGGCTGGCATAATATCATCCAGGTATCTCAGGCGACGCAGGTTAACATCCATAATTGTAACATCAGCACCCAGACCAGCCGCCATTTTAGCAGCTTCTGTTCCAACAATACCACCACCTAAAATTAAAACCTTAGCAGGAAGAACTCCGGGAACACCTCCGAGCAACATTCCACGTCCGCCAAAAGTTTTTTCAAGATACTTGGCGCCTTCATGGATTGACATCCTTCCGGCTACTTCCGACATAGGGATCAGCAAAGGAAGAGAATGATCGTCCAATTCAACAGTTTCGTAGGCAAGACATACCGCTTTGCGACTGATCATTGCATTGGTAAGTGCTTCTCCCGAGGCAAAGTGGAAATACGTATACACCAGCTGACCTTCTTTTATAAGATCGTATTCTGATGCAATTGGTTCTTTCACTTTCATGATCATTTCCGCGATAGCATAAACTTCCTCAATTGAGGATAGAATTTTGGCTCCTGCAGTCACATATTCAGCATCGGCAAAACCACTGCCATTTCCAGCTGTTGCCTGAACATAGACTACATTGTTCCTTTTAACTAACTCTGCAGCACCGGCTGGGGTAAGCGCAACACGGTTTTCGTTATTCTTAATCTCTTTTGGTACACCTATAATCATAATTGAAATTTTTTATTTTGGTCAAAAATAAAAAAAACTTACAATACGAATCATGATTAAAGTCCATATATTCAAGGACTTTTAGCGATATATCCAAATGAAATAAAAGAATCGGTTTTTGGGAATATTTTCTATTAATAGATACAATTTCTTAATGAAAAGAAAGCAAATTCATCCAAAAAGCGAATAATTATAATCGTATCTTTGCAACTCGTCAAAAAAGAAAATACAGAATGCCTAAAATTTCGAACAGGGGAGAATTATTACCCGAATCGGCAATACGCAAACTGGTGCCGTATTCCGAAAAAGCAAAAGCGTTGGGAAGAAAGGTTTACCACCTGAATATTGGTCAGCCGGATATTAAAACTCCTCCGCATGCCATTGAACGTATCAGAAATTTCGATTTCGAATTAATTCCTTACGGCCATTCATTCGGCAACGATTCATACCGCACGAAGCTTGCACAGTATTACCGGGATCGGAATCTGGAGGTTGATCCAGGCGAGATTCTGATTACAACCGGTGGATCAGAAGCCATATCTTTTGCTTTTATGGTTTGTTTTAATCCGGGTGATGAAGTGATTGTCCCAGAGCCTTTTTATGCCAATTACCTCTCCTTTGCAATTGCCACAGATGTTGTAATTCACCCCATCACTTCCAATATTGAAAATGGATTTCAACTTCCTCCCATCGATGAATTCGAAAAGGTTATTAACGCACGTACAAAGGGAATATTTATCTGTAACCCCAACAATCCGACGGGGTATGTCTATACCAAAGAGGAACTTGAAAAATTAAAAGAACTGATTATCAAGTATGATCTGTACCTAATTGCAGATGAGGTATACAGCGAATTCGTTTACGACGGAAAAACACATCACTCGGTACTTGAACTCGAAGGAATAAGCGAGAATGTTATCATGATTGACTCGGTTTCCAAACGTTTTAGTGCCTGTGGTATCCGTATTGGCTCATTGGTTTCGAAGAATAAGATGGTCATTAAATCGATCCTGAAATTAGCGATGGCAAGGCTCTGTCCTCCAATGTTGGGACAGGTGGTTGCAGAAGCGGCAGTCGATTCGCCACCCGAATATATGGAAGAGGTTTATAATGAATATTTAAACCGAAGGAATTTTTTCATCAACGGCTTGAACGAAATTCCAGGAGTTTACTCCCCCATGCCAATGGGCGCTTTCTATTCGATTGTCAGATTGCCGATTGATGACAGCGACCGATTTTGCCAATGGATGCTTGAAGAGTTTGAATATAAAAATGCCACGGTGATGATGGCTCCGGCTTCCGGATTTTACTCCACCAAAGGAATCGGGAAAAATGAAGTCAGGGTTGCCTATGTATTGAACATTGACGACCTGAGAGAGGCTGTTGAATGTCTGAAAATGGCACTTCAGGTTTATCCGGGAAGAACGAATTAATTTGACAATTGGGCAATTCGGTGATGTGGGACATTCCGACAATTTAACCGATGGCTGGCAAATGAAAACGGGTATCTTTTTAAAAATTTGGTACATATAATATTTATATCAAAAATATTATCTTTGGTGTTTATGATAAATTACCAGGGATGAATATTTTTTAATCTAAATATACCAGCCAATGAATCCTAATCCGCCTAAGTTCAAATTCAGAAGTTCAATCTTATTTCTTCTTTTTATTGTGTCGCTTATATGCAATGCTGAAACGGTATTCGGACAGACCTTGACCTATAAAAATCTATGTCTTTCGGAAGCTTTGGCAAAAGCAAAAAAATCAAATCAAATTGTATTTGTACAATTAGAAAGCGATTGTGAGCCATGCAATTCAGTTGCCAATGAAGGGCTCTCGGGAGATGAAATTGGAGAGCTTTTTGAAAAATTTATCTGCATTAAAATTGGTTTCAACACGGAAGAATACAAAAAAATAATTTCTGACTACCGGATTTTTCCCAACCTTCCCTCCTCCCTGTTTGTCAATTCAGATGGCAATTACCTGGCATCACTTCTAAACTATAGCACAACCAACCGAAACGAATACATAAAACTGGCTGCCAATGCAATGGCCAATGAGAAAAATCCTCCTTTCAAAATATATACCGACAATTTATCGAATGGAAAGTTGGATAAGGAGTTACTGAAACAGTACATCAGCAAATTAAATGAAAAGAATTTTAATATAGCTGATTTAACAGAAATCTATGCCGAAGCTCTTACTTTAAAGGAGTTTGAGGATACAACGGAATTAAAATTTCTGATCAAAACAGCGCCAATCGTAAATTCCAAGTTGTATAAGCTTATCCGCAACAATAATGAATTGTTTCAAAAAGCATTCGGATCAATTCCTTTTGAAGAACGGGTAAGCATTAACCGGAAAGTATTTGCACGTTCAAAAGAAAAGGCGTTCTATGAAAAAGACCAGAATTACCTGTATGCGGTATCTTCCTTTCTGGTATCAACATACGACAAGGATTATAATGCGGCCCGGAAAGCAAGCACAAATCTTCTAATGGACTTTTATAAAGCAACTAAAGATTCATCGCAATATTTTTTACTTTCAAAGCAATATTATAACTCGAATATCAAATCACTTAAAATGGATTCTGTATGTAACGCAGAATTGAGCCAAACCATCAAACGCCCGGATGGCATGATCATTAAAGGCGGGTCGCTATATCAATATGGAAATCAATTAAACAAAATGGCCTTTTCGCTTTTTGAGCTAAGTAGCGACAAGGAGTATCTTGGTTTTGCGCTTAAGCTTTCGGAGCAAACCCTAAGCTACAATTATCCGGCATATATCGATACCTATGCCCGGATTTTGTACAAGCTTGGTGGCAAAAAGGACGCCATCGACTGGCAACAAAAGGCGGTAGACCTTAGCGATTCGCTTCATCAGCCAAATAACGGATTAAATGAAGTGCTTGCAAAGATGAAAAATGGAACACTTTAAAATTCAACAAATTAAAAGTAAAGAGAATCGGTATTTTGCAGAATTCTGGAAGATATATTCAGCCAGTTTTCCGCTCAACGAACGAAGAGTATCGAACCAGCAAACAGCCGTTTTTAAAAAGCAGGAATATCAGGTTGATATATATTTATCGGATAATCATGTTATTGGGTTTATTGCCTTCTGGACAACAACGGATTTCATTTACATTGAGCATTTAGCCATTGCACCTGAATTTCGGAGTAAGGGTTTTGGAAGTGCCATTTTAAAGCCATTTATTGAAAGGGAACCAGTCCCTGTGATTCTTGAAATTGAACCAATCATCAATGATCTTACCCGCAGGCGGTTAAAATTTTATGAATCTTTAGGTTTTGTCCAATATGATCACCCTCATTATCAACCACCATATCACACATCAGATCAACCCCTTCATCTTGTGATTTTAACCTATCCAAATCAAATTAACGAAAACCTCTACCGTCAATTCACTAAATTCCAGAAAAATACAGTAATGAGTTAATGAAAGGTGAGTCCTGTAATTTGGAAATAATCCATTTTACTTGTAGGGAAATACGCTTAAGCGTAACGAATGAACTCAGCAAATATTAAATGATAGACAATCAATGAAAAATGCTCTTCCGAAGGGCAATTTGGTGTTCTGAACTCCGGTAAAGGTGTTCCGATGGAGGAAATTGCTTCCCGAAACAGCAATCAGGGTGTTCTTTGGAGCAAATTTGGTGCTCAGAAAGGCAATTAGGTAGTTCCAAACGGCGAATTTGGTGCTCAGAGGAGCAATTTAAAAGTTATTTTGAGGAAATTTGGTGTTCCGAACAGCAATTTAATAGTTCCGAAGAGCAAATTGGTGTTCCGAACGCAAATTACAAGAGTTCAAAGGGAAAAGTTAATGCTCAGAACTCCCGATTTTTCAAAATCCATTAATTATTAGGATATTAACCATTAAATTAGCGCTCCGTAAAGATCAAAGTCTTCTGAACCAGTAATTCTGACCAGGTAGAAATTGCCTATCTCCAGATCCTGATCAGCTGAAATCAGCACTTCGCCATCCACTTCGGGTGAATCGAATTCGGTACGTCCAATAAAATATTCTCCCTCCAACCGATCAATTACGACCTTTAAAGTATGACCTATTTTTGTGGCATTAATCTGGGCAGCAATCTGTTGCTGAATCTCCATTAATTCGTCGGCTCGTGCCTGCTTCACCTCCGTGGGAATTGTGTCCTCGTATTTTTCACCGGCAAAAGTATCCTCCTCATGGGAATAGGGGAAAACACCCAATCGTTCGAAACGCATTTCACGAACAAACGATTTCAACTCTTCAAAATCTTCCTCTGTTTCACCCGGATGCCCAACCAGCATTGTCGTGCGTAGATGAATCCCGGGTACCTCTTCTCTGATCCGGTTGATTAGATTGATTGTCTCTTTTTTGGTCGTATTGCGCCTCATGAGCTTCAATAACTTATCACTGCAATGCTGCAGTGCAATATCGAGATAGTTTGCCACATTGGGCTTCTGGTGCATTACGGGAAGCAAGTCGTATGGGAAATTGGACGGATATGCATAATGAAGCTTAATCCACTCAATTCCTTCAATCTCTGACAATTCAGAAACCAACTGGGCAAGCCGGCTCTCTTTATAAAGATCAATTCCATAAAATGATAGATCCTGGGCAATGATCAGCAGCTCTTTTACCCCTTTTTGTGCAAGGCTTCGCGCTTCGGCAACCAACTCTTCAATAGGAATTGAGATATGCGCTCCCGTCATTCGCGGAATTGCGCAATAGGAACAGGTTCGATTGCATCCTTCAGATATTTTCAAATAGGCATAATGGGAAGGTGTCGTCAAATAACGTTGTCTGGACAAAGACAATTTGTAATCGGCCTTTAGATCCTCAACCATCTTACGAACCTGAAATTTACCGTAAAACCCATCCACTTCAGGAATTTCAGCAATTAAAGCATCCTTATACCGTTCTGACAAACAGCCAAATACAAATATTTTATCGATTACGCCGCGTCTCTTCGCATCGGCATATTCCAATATTGTGTTTACTGACTCCTCTTTTGCATCAAGGATAAAACCACAGGTATTAATGGCAACAATACGGGCATCCGAATCATCTGAATCATGAGCCACTTCGTAACCATTAGCCTGCATCTGGGACAGGAAAAGTTCAGAATCGACAAGATTTTTTGAACATCCCAAGGTGATCACATTGATCTTCTTCTTCATATTTTAATATTTTTCAGTCAACTGCATAAAAAACAAAAGGATGCACTATGGCATCCTGAAATCATGCAAATCGTGTATATTTCAATTAAACAACGAATTGACAAATTCGTTGCGGTGAAAAATCTGTAAATCATCGATTCCTTCACCGACGCCAATATATTTTACCGGGATTTTAAACTGATCGGAGATTCCGATTACAACCCCGCCTTTTGCCGTTCCATCGAGTTTCGTCAATGCCAAGGCAGTTACTTCGGTCGAAAGGGTGAATTGCTTGGCCTGCTCAAAAGCATTTTGGCCAGTAGAACCATCAAGCACCAATAGCACTTCATCGGGAGCTGAAAGATAAACCTTTTGCATCACCTTCTTTATTTTCGAAAGCTCATTCATGAGGTTAATCTTGTTATGAAGACGGCCGGCAGTATCAATAATCACAACATCAGCGCCAACAGCTTTTGCCGATTGCAAGGTATCAAAGGCGACTGAAGCCGGATCCGAACCCATATTTTGGCGAATCAAAGGAACTCCTACCCTATCAGCCCAAATTTGCAACTGGTCGATAGCAGCAGCCCTGAAGGTATCAGCGGCACCCAATACTACTTTTTTACCAGCACCTTTAAACTGGTGCGCCAGTTTTCCAATTGTAGTGGTCTTGCCCACGCCATTCACTCCAACAACCATTATTACATAAGGTTGCCCGGTTTTTGGAAGGTCAAAATCGGATACATCTGTTGTATTATTTTCAGAAAGTAACGCAACAATTTCTTCCTTAAGAATCCGGTTCAACTCTGATGTACCCACATATTTATCAGTAGCCACCCTTTTTTGAATCCTTTCTATGATCTTCAATGTTGTTTTAACTCCAACATCTGATGAAATCAGGATCTCCTCGAGGTTGTCAAGAACTTCATCATCAACTGTGGTTTTCCCAACAATTGCCCGAGAGAGTTTTTTAAATACACTCTCCTTGGTTTTTTCAAGACCTTTGTCAAGACTCTCTTTCTTTGATCTGGTAAAACTGAATATTCCCATAACAAAATGATATGAAGCAACTTAAACTAAATAATTCAGAAAGGCGAAAAGTTGAAATATTGTTTATAAAAAAAGAGCTCCCATCAATAACGACGAAAGCTCTTCTCCTACATAAGATGTAGATTATTTACTTTTGAAATAATCAGCTACAGCTTCGTTAGGAATAATTTCCTCTACGAATTTGTAAGCTCCGGTTTTTTCAGATTTAACCATTCTGATAACTTTGGAATAAGTTTTACCGGCCCCTTTTTGAAGTGATGCAACTACTTTCTTTACTGCCATAACTCAATTTATTTAATTTCCCGGTGAACGGTAATACGTTTAAGAATTGGATTGAATTTTTTCAGTTCCAGGCGTTCCGGTGTATTCTTCCGGTTCTTTTTGGTCACATAACGGGAAGTTCCGGGTTGCCCGCTTGCTTTGTGTTCTGTACACTCCAAAATGACCTGTACTCTGTTACCCTTTTTTGCCATTGCTCAGTAACTTATTAAATGGTTTCTAAATAACCCTTGGCTTTCGCTTCCTTCAAAGAAGCTACCAAACCGTTTTTATTAATTGTCCTCAACCCTGCGGCTGTAACATTCAACTTGATCCATCTATCCTCTTCAGGAAGGTAGAATCGCTTGGTGAAAATATTCACCATAAATTTTCTATTGGTTCTCCGTTTTGAGTGGGAAACGTTGTTCCCAAACATTACCTTCTTACCCGTTATCTGACAAACTCTCGACATTTTGAGTATTTTTTAACTTTCGTCCTACATTTTTCAAACAGTTCGCAAAGTAAAGACTTTTTGTTTGAATAATCAAACACTTGACCTCTTTTTTATCGATAGTTTTATCGATTTGCGACAAAATCTCAATTCTATTTGTTAATCAAACAGATACAAAGAATTTATCGATCCTTAAACGATGCTGAAAAGGTTATCGAATGGATCATGAGACCCAAAGCCTTCTACTAAACCTGGACATTGAAGGATTTTTAAATCGTAACCTCCAATTTTAAACAATAAAAATATCGCTTTCAACCTGTAGAATCAACTCTTTCATTAATTTTGATAACTCATTAACTGATCAATTTTGGAAGATTCAAAGTTTAGATATTATCCTACATTCTGGCAAGCTGCAAACCTGATTGTGATTTATATTTTCATTCAGACGCTGATCGATTTTCCATTGGCAATTTACGATTATAATCATGGAACAGATTGGCTTTATCAACCTTGGTTAAAAGGTCCCGTGTTTTTAGGTTCCACCTTGCTGATCCTCTATCTCGGTTATCGTTTTTCGAAATTAACTTTCGGTCAGGTGTTTTCGTTTAAATTGTTCAACCTGCTGATCATTCCCGCAATGATCATTGCCTTTGGTGGAATACAATACTTTCTAAACGAAATCAGCATCCATTTTGAAAGAGTCCTTCCGCCACCGACTTGGTTTATGGAGTTGTTCTCCAGGCTTTTCGACACTGATCTGGGAGTTTGGGGAGGAATTCTCAGGATCGTAATCATCGCTCCGATTGTCGAAGAGCTGATTTTTAGAGGGGTAATCATGGCTGGGTTTTCGCGAAATTACAATGCTTTTTTTGCCATCTTGTATTCCGCCATATTGTTTGCCCTTTTTCACCTCAATCCATGGCAGTTTCCATCAGCTTTCGCGCTTGGGCTGATCCTTGGATGGATTCGGATTCGCACCGGATCAGTTTTCGCTTGCATCGCCGGACATGCCATTCATAACGGCCTCGTTTTTATTACTGTTTTGTACTTTAATAATTTAAAAGATCTTAAGTTGATGCAGGAAGGTGTAACCCAAAACTACCTGATTCATTTTATGTTATTTTCTTTTGGCATTGCTTTGATAGGGTTGCTTACCAGAAAAAGTTTAAAAAAAGAAGGTATTAAGCCCCAGAAGATTTAGCCTAAATCTACTCCGCATTCAATGCTTCTACCTTACTTCCAGCTCATCTTTTGTTGGTAATGCAGAGAAAGCTTGATGAGGCTCTGTCTGATACCAAAATGCAACGGAGGCAATATCATCCCGTAAAGGTAAATATCGGCCGTCACCCGTCCATCCCAAAGCCTGAATGGTAACTTTCAGATCGTTATCAAATCTTATGGGATCAGCAATATGCCAACGGTACAAACCGAAACGCTGGTTAGCCAGATAGGCTCCATCAGGACGAATGACCTGGTGCAAACCGGAATAAGGTGTACAAAATTCGGTATATTTTCCATTGCGGTCAAAGTTATACGAGCCACAGAAATAATCTTCAGTGCCCGTGCCGCAAATAGTGGGAAACTCTTTATCTCCATCCATATAGAATTTGATTTCACCTTCGCCCCACCAACCATTATTATTTACCTGCCAGGCAAGGTAAGTACCGACATACTGCCCCTTCCCTTTTATCTGATCAACAATCGTATATACATCCTTATATTTTACAGGATTAGTTCGATGAAACTGAGCATGAAAATAGGAAGCATTTTTAGGAACTGCTGTCTCACAATAGTCGACCTGATAATAAAGCCGCATCTCTTTATCGTCGATGTTCTGCATCGTAATCTTACATTTTTTCCGGAAAGGCATTTGCCAGTAACAATTAAAAGCGCTTCCAGGGTTGACACATACAGCAAGTGATTGAAGAGGTGCATATTCACCCCATCCCATCCCAAAAAAATCACCTACCGGACATTCGACCGACGGTTCCTTCTCATCATCCCAATAGATCCGGAGGATTGAAAACCGCCAGTTTCCTGTTGGAGTCATCCAGATATGGTTGATTGCTCCAGCCCCGTCTATCTCCGCGAGTGTAAATGTTTGTCCTTTGGCAATTTTTATAAATGGATTTAACTTCCAGCCTTGTCCGAGATCACGAGCTGCATCAGAAGCTGTACCTTCTCCCGGTTTAGCCATTCCTCCTTTTCCCTTTTCTCCCGAGAAATTCTCGGGACTAATTGATCGGCTCTTCGCATCTGAAAGCAGAAAGAGATTTCCAAGATTATTTTGAATCCCATCGAACGGGACATTCTGACCAAATAACCGGCCGACAAGTAATGACAACAGGAAAGAGAAAAATAATAATTTCTTCATCGTTCATAAGTTTAAGTAGCGATAAAATTAATAACTTTTTTAATATCAACCAATGAGTAACGCACATAGAAAAGAGTGAAATAGTAGGAACAACTTTTATGAAAAATCAGTCGGGTGATCAATAAAAAGAAGTAAATTTGCCCCCGTTATGCAATAACCATCGGGGTGTAGCGCAGCTTGGTAGCGCGCGTCGTTCGGGACGACGAGGTCGTCGGTTCAAATCCGGCTACCCCGACCAAATGGGGATCCAAACCTCATCAAAAAGCCACAAAATATTGATTTTGTGGCTTTTTAGCTTGTTAAAATATTATTTTAAAACTGCAGCGTAATTAGTATCCACCACTTGAGATTAATTAGTTACCTATTTTTCAATTCTTTCCAACTCCCAGGATTAATATCTTTGGAATCGTAAAATAAAATGTACTTCCTTTACCAGGCTCACCGACCACCCATATTCTTCCTTCGTGTTTCAAAACAAACTCTTTACAGAGTAATAATCCAAGTCCGGTTCCGGTTTCCTTTTCTGTACCTTTTGTCGTATGGCTTTCATCGATTCGCCACAACTTTTCAATATCATCTTGCCTGATTCCAACTCCGTTATCGCAAACCGATACAATCAATTCCGTCCGGTTTTGTTTAGCTGAAATTATAATTTTTCCACCTAAATTAGTAAATTTAACAGCATTAGAAATAAGATTTCTCAATATTGTACTGATCATATCTTTATCGGCAAAAACATGCAGGATTTGAGGTAATTCAGTTAATATAGTTATTGATTTTTGTCGTGCGGAGTCGTTTGCTAATTCAGTTACTTCTTTGATCAATGAAACGATTTCGATTGTTTCAGGGTTAAACTCCATGCTTCCTTATTGATGAATTTGTACCAATGGACACGTTCACAAACCGGA
>JANYLE010000279.1 GCA_025363795.1 Mariniphaga sp.
TTTTCAGACCAAAAAAAGCGAAATTGTCAATCTTGATTTCAAAGATAGTCATGAGCAACGGTCACTTGCCGAACTGGCCAGACTTGAACATTCAAAACCGATTAAAGATTATTTCAGGTTTATACAATCACCCAACTTTGACCGACTCAACAAAATAGCCGCCAGCAAAGATTTATCGAGGTATTTCGAACTGCAAAAAATAGTGGAAGCCCCTGAATTTATTCGCCGTAAAAAAGAGGTCGAGTCCTTTCATTACAAAGGCTCTCCTGAATATAGTAAAAGACAAGAATATGAGGCGCTTCAAAAGAATACGCGGCTAAAATCCTATTTCTCGACCATCTCATCCGATGAATACCGTTTGTTTCTCGATCTTGAAGTCTCCGAAAAAGGGAAGCTGAATAACGATTCCGGAAAAAACGATCCGAAATTCAAAATATATCGTAAATACCTGAATTCAAAAGCTTATAAAAATATTCAAACTGTTGAGCAACTTGGATTGGTAGCCAAACTGGAGGAATTGAAACAACTGGTCGGGGAGAAATCATTTATCGAACGCGAAGCTTTTCTCAAAAACGCAGCCCGTTTCGAAACGACATCCGACTATGCTCCCTATCATGAGTTTGCCGGACTCTCCGGAAGTGCAGATATCCAGTTCTATTTGAAAACTGTAAAATCACCACTCTACGTCAATTATCAGCAAATTGAAGGATCGAAAGAGCTGGCCCGCCTGATTGAATTAAGATCGATGGTCGAAGATCCGGAGTTTAAGCAACTGGTTAAATTTCTTCAAAATAAAAAAAGGTTTGAAACTACCCCCGAGTTTAAACTGGAGGCCGAGTTCAGGGAATTAGATAAAAGTAAGCTCATTACAACATACCGACGGCTTAAAAAGAGGCCTGAACTGGCTTATTTCGATCAATGGGAAATTACGCTGGATGAAAATTTCACCCACAACAAACTTGACACAACCATCTGGGAACCTGAGAACTACTGGGGATCGAAAATGGCCGGATGTAGTTTCTCACAGGCAAATGAACTTCAGGCTTATAATGGATTAAAGAACATTGAGATCAAAAACAAGGTGCTCTCCATCGTGACGAAAGCCGAGAAAATAACCGGTAAATCGTGGAATCCTGCCATCGGATTGATCCCTAAACAATTCGATCACAGTTCTGCCATATTAAATACTGGTAACGGTTTCAAATTCAAAGAAGGTGTCATAGAAGCAAAAGTGAAATTCAGCGCTGAATCAGCCATTACAAGTGCATTTTCACTGACAGGAAGTCATCCGTTTCCGCAGATTGATGTATTCAGGAGTGGAAATAAAAGTGTTGGTCTGGGGGTTATTGAAAAACCAGGCGACAAAGGGACAAAAGAATTGGTTCAGATCAAAGGACTTAATTTCAACAACTTTCATATTTTCAGGTTGGAAAAACTCGGCAATTCACTGGTTTGGAAGATCAATAATTATGAAGTACACCGCGAACAATTAACGCAGAATTCGGATGAACTTTTCCTCAATTTTGTTGGAAGCCTTCACCACCCGATCAATGGAAGCACATTACCACATCACTTCGAAATTGATTGGGTAAGATGCTCACAAAAGAAGTAATCAAATCTCAAAAGGAATATGTGGTCAGACCAATTTGAAGGTGCCGTCACCATCTGTAATCGTGATGGAATCGTTACCTATATGAATGAAACATCCAAAAGGCAGTTTGCCAAAGAGGGCGGCGCCGATCTGATAGGGAAAAATCTTCTTAACTGTCATTCCGAAGAATCGCGTATGAAACTGATCGGGATGCTGGAATCCCCATCAACCAATATTTATACGATAGAAAAAGCCGGGGTTAAAAAAATCATCAACCAATCACCCTATTACGAAAACGGAGTTTTTAGTGGGATGATCGAAATATCTTTTGTGCTGCCGGAGCCGATGGCCCATCATATCCGGAGCTAAAGAAAGATAGGGAGAAAAGGAGACAGAGAGAGGGAGAGACTGGGTGAGAGAGAGACTGAGAGAGAGTGTGAATCCATTGTCTCCCAGTCTCCCCTTCTCCCTATCTCTCTATCGCCTCATCTCCCCTTCTCCCTGTCAAATCACTCTTCATTCAATTCGAAAATCCCTTCAATCTCGACGGGTACATTTTCAGGAAGACTTCCCACACCCACAGCGCTCCGGACACCAATACCATTCTCACGTCCGAAAACATCAACCAGCAACTCGCTGCAGCCATTAATGACATAGGGTTGCTTTTCGAAATCGGTGGTTGCATTCACCATTCCGAACACCTTAATCACCCGTTTTATCCGGTTCAGGCTCCCAAAATTGGAAATCAGCGTTGCCAATATCGTCAATCCGGCCTGGCGTGCAGCCAGTTTACCGGCTTCCTGATCCATATCCTTGCCGATTTTCCCCTGCATTAACGTCCCGTCAGGATTCACAGGCAAATGGCCCGAAATATATATACGTCGGCCATCCACTAACAGCGGTGTATAAACCCCTTTGGGCTCGGGTGCCGGCGGTAACACAAGGTTCAGTGCTTTAAAGCGTGTTTCGTTATCCATAATTTCTAAATTTTATTTGCTGATACAAATCTAAGAAAACCATGCCAAATGCCAATCGTATTGAGATGATCGGCTTGTTCAGATAGCTTTGGAAAATCCGAATGAATACGACCGAAGCGTACGACTAAACTTTATTAACCGGAATATGTTGTAGCATAAGTTGCACAAAACTTAGATTTTATGGAACGAAGAAAATTTATATTGACTGCGCTCGCATTTTACCCCCTATTAATCTTTGCAAAAATGAAAGCTACAATTCCGACAAGATCAGGTAAAGGATTTACTGTAAAGTCCGGTGAGGCCAGGTTTGGCGAACACTATAAAATGAGAGGAGTCACGTTAAATCAATTGGATATTAAAATATCATCAAAAGATACGGACGGCGGATTAGCTGTCTTCGAACAAACCGGGTTTACCCCCAAAGGTGGTCCTCCTTTGCATATCCATCCTTTTCAGGACGAAATGTTTGTTGTGATCGAAGGCGATTATCACTTTCAGGTAGGTGAGGACACCTATCAGTTGAAAGCGGGCGATACCATATTCCTTCCCCGAAAAGTTCCGCATGCATTTGTCCAGTTGACCGAAAAAGGCAGGCTTATTGTAACTTATCAGCCAGCCGGGAAAATGGAAGCATTCTTTGAAAAAACGACGACCTGGATTACGCCACCATCACATGATGAAGTTGTGAAGACATTTAAAGATCATGATATGATCGTTGTCGGGCCTCCATTAACGGTTGACTAATCGTATAAAACCAACGACTGACTGGGTTAATCCTCATTTCAGGCAGATTGCATTCCGGGGTACCTAATCAGACGATCATTTGAAAGATTTATCCTTCTGCCATTTTGCGGGATTATTGATGATATATTCGGCAATCCGTTCATATTCATCCGCTGAGCGGATAATGTGTTCGTAATAATTACGTTGCCAAACCGATCGCACGAACCATTTTGTCACACCGATTTTAAACCCACGGACAATGGAACCAATTGTTCGTGATGGGGATGGTGGGGGCGAAAAATTTTTCGCCCCCGTAACACCCACCATTGTCACATCGCAATTGGTTGTATCATTTTTCGCCCCTACATCATCCACCATTGTCACATCGCAATGGGGTGTATCATTTTTCGCCCCTACGGTTTCCCCGACATTTTTGGTAATTTCAATAATTCCATGCACATGATCAGGCATGATCACATATTCGTGTAATATTACGTTCGGGAAATGTTGCGGTATGGCCAACCAACATTGTTCTGCAATTTTTCCGGCATCGTTTAATATCATGATTTGCCGTCGGGGCGAATCATTATTCGTCACGACGACGATTTCCCCAAACAAACATTCTCTGTCCTGCACGTTGATGGTAATAAAATACAATCCCTCCTGCGAATAATCATATCCCTTCAGGCGGATGGATCGGCGGTGATGCATTTCCATATGATCAAGTAAAGGCGTTGGTTTTACATTTAAATATTAATACTCATCAATAATATTGATCATTCCCAACCTATAATAATATTAGTTAAGAAATTATGATTGAATCGCACAAATTCTCCCAAATCATGCATTTTAGGATGGAAAAGATGTAGAACACTAATCGTATTCTGCTAAAAGTCAAGGCCCCGCTTTCACGGGGCCTCTTCCTGAATTCGAATTAACCTGTATCCAATGTAAAAAACCCGGAAATTTCGATCGATTTATATTCTGCTCATCTCCACATTAACTTTGCAAAGCTCACCCTTATTCACAGTGATTGAATAACCTGATCAACGTAACCTATTTTCGATAGCTTAAGCTGGTAGATCCCTTCGGCAAGCGACTTAATATTAAAACCACCTTTGGCAGCAGTTTTCTTCACCAGGGCAGGCTGTAAATTTTTTTCGTCGGCAATCACAAAACTGATTGTGACTCCTTTAAGTCCTATTTTGGTATTGGCATCGACAATTATACCCCGAACTGCATTCGAGCGTGTCCCGTAATCTACGGTCTTTCGCGCCTGTTGATACGAATTGTAAATATCCGGTTCCGAATTGCGGAGGATTTCGATCAATGCATCAAGCTGCTCAAGCCATTTTTCGGCACCAATAAAATATTCAGCCATTTGACGCGTGATCAGTTTCGATTCGGTATTGTTTAAGCGCGGCTTAGGCATCGATTCTGTAAAATCATCAATCGCATTTCGAAGCAGCAATTGCGAGTCGGCAGTAATTCCATAAGGAGTCAGATCGTTAAGATACAGCGCCGCACGATTAAAAATCCCCTCAGAACTTTTCATGAGCTTTGCATCCGATTCGATTTCGAGCTTACTCTGAGCAATCCGCATTTCAGTAGATAAAACACGATCATTAATAAAAAGGGCATACGCATATAACTTACGGGCATTATCACCTGCCAGCAATGCAAGGTTCTGCTTTAACTCCTGTTTCGATTTTGCCACTCCCGACTTGTCGAAAGCCTGCTTTTCAATCGACTTCTGAATCAATGCAATAAAGTTCTGAAAAGCATTTAATGATGTGGTAAAATTAGGCAAACTTGCCAATCTTTCCAGATTGGGTAATAAAAAAAGGTTAACTGCGAGGCACATGTTAAGCCGGTTCTCTTGTTTTGTATTCATAAATTTAGTGTTTTAAATTAGTATATCATCATATACATATTTCTTGATTTTTTGTTACACTTTTCCAACAAAAAAATTAAATTTATTTTCTATCCGATTCATTATGTACCAAATTATTTAAATCAAATTTAAAACCTGAATTTTCGATTGGAATTTGATCGATGTCCCCCGCGAGATTTAAAACAAATCAACCTTTTTACGCGACCCTCCTCCTCCATAATGTTCTTTCAAATTGCATGTCAGGGGGCTATTTTTCTTCATCAGATTACCATTTCAACCGGTCTGATGCATAAAATTGTCCGTCAGATGAGTCCAACGACTGGTCAGATGAATAAAACTGTTCGTCAGATGAGTCCAACGACTGGTCAGATGAATAAAACTGCTCGTCAGATGAGTCCAACGACTGGTCAGACGCATAAAACTATTCGTCACATGAGTCCAACGAATGGTCAGATGCATAAAACTGTTCGTCAGATGAGTCCAACGACTGGTCAGACGCATAAAACTATTCGTCACATGAGTCCAACGACTGGTCAGACGCATAAAACTGTTCGTCACATGAGTCCAACGACTGGTCAGACGCATAAAACTATTCGTCACATGAGTCCAACGGTTGGACAGACGAACCGAACCGTCTGGCAGCTAAAAAGAAGGATAGGAATGATTTGTTTTAAACATGGGAATGCCTCTGAGACTATATCACGGACTTCAGTTTACGCGTTGACTATTTGCGTCATGGGAGTTCACTCCTGATCAGATGGAATCCGGATTATCATTAATCACCAGCCGGTATCCCACATTGTGAATACTTTCGATCCGGACCGACGGATCGGATTTAAGCAGTTTCCGGAGCCTCGAAACAAATACATCCATGCTCCGGCTCGAAAAGAAATGGTCGTTTCCCCACACCGCGCTGAGGATATCCTCGCGCCGGATCGCTTTACCACGCTGTTTAAGCAGATAGGCCAGTAAAAGCGCCTCACGATGGGTCATATTCTGATGTTGATCACCCGAAGTAAGTCTGAGATTTTCGGGCGAGAAGGTAAAGCAACCAAAACTGATCACCTCATTTTTAGGTTCGGGACGAAATTCTATCTTACTCCTTTTCAGAAATATCTCAATTTTAAGCGTCAGCTCCTCGATGCTGAACGGTTTTGTAATATAATCATCGCCACCTTGTTGCAGTCCAAAAATTTTATCTTCATGCGTCGAGCGGGCTGTCAGAAAAATAATGGGAATTGCTTCGTTAAACTCCCTGATTTTCCGTGCAAGGGTAAAACCATCCATCCGGGGCAGCATCACATCGAGGATACAAAGGTCATACGTTTGAGTGGTAACCTTCTCGAGCGCAGTAACCCCATCTTCGCAAAAATCAACCGAATAGCCCCTCATCTCCAGGTTGTCGCGTGTTACAAACGACAACGTCAGATCATCTTCAACATATAGAATTCGTCCCTTGCTCATTGGCAATCAATTTTATGATAGTTCACTTAACGGTTTTGGCACTATCAGGCTGTATAATAATTTAAATCTCTATTTCTCATACTCAAACAAATCAGTCTGTCAGCGCTTCGCGGGTATTTCAATCACGAAAGTGGCTCCTTTACCCGGTGCACTTTCGAGGCTGATTTCCCATTTATGCGCTTTGCAAATTGTTTTCACATAAAACAATCCGAGACCAAACCCTTTCACATCGTGCAGGTTCCCTGTCGGTATCCGGTAGAACTTCTGAAAAACGCGGTGCTGGTACTCTGGACTGATTCCGGGACCGTTGTCGCTGATCCGGATAAGTATTGAAGGTTCACTGCGTGTCGTCTCAATTGTAATAACAGGCGTTGATCCCGAATATTTCGAAGCATTATCGAGCAGGTTGTGAAAGATATTGGTCAGGTGAAGTACATCTGCCTCAATTACTCCTACCGTGTCAGACAGGGTGGTATTAATAACCAGTTCGCGGTTCGAATTCGCTTTACAATTCTCAACCACCTGTAAAATCAGTGCATTTAAATCAACCGGTTCTTTCTTCAGATGAAAACTTTGACTTTCAATCCTGGCAATCTGAAGCACCTTATC
>JANYLE010000412.1 GCA_025363795.1 Mariniphaga sp.
ATAGTTTCGACGGCTGCAATAGAAATGCAGGGGCAATCGCAGATCGAGAATTCTTATCTTGGAACTCTGGGACGTGCGATTGAACCAGTTATCAGGCCATTGGGCTTTGACTGGAGAATGGGAATTTGCCTCATTGCCGGGATTCCAGCAAAAGAGATCGTTGTGAGTACGATGGGTGTTTTGTACGAGACAGGAAAAGATACGGAGAAAAATACGGCATTACTATCTGAAGTGTTGAAAGCAGAAGTCTATCATTCGGGTCCCAAAGCTGGTGAAAAAGTATTTAATCAGGCTGTTGCACTCTCCTTCCTCGTTTTCGTGCTGCTCTATTTCCCTTGTATTGCTGTGATTGCAACAATAAAGCGGGAGTCAGGCAGCTGGAAATGGGCTTTATTCACCGTCATCTATACGACAGTTTTTGCCTGGGTTATCGCATTTATTACCTATAATATTGCGCTGTTAATCATTTAATTATTCATGCTATGCAGGAAATTATAACCGGTGTTGTTATTCTGGTCGCCACGATCATAATGGGTGTAAAGGGTTATCAATCTCTTAAATCGTTTAAGAAATCGGATAGCTGCAACGGGTGCGGAAGCTCTTGCCAGGGATGTCCTGTGGCTCCGGGTAAGGGGAAAATAAAAAGCAGATGAAAAATCACCTGCTTTTATAAACGCTATATAATTGGTATATAGAAATTACTTTAATTGTAGTTCCAGAATTTCAGCTACATCTGCAATCGTAAGATCACCACGCTCCCCAATTCCTTTAATTCCCCTTTTTGTAAACCGGTCAACCACTTTAACGATAATGTCGCTCCCAACGCCATAGTCGGCCAATTTGGTTTTTATTCCGACAGATTCAAAAAAACCGACTGTCTTTTTAATGGTCGCATCAATTCGCTCATTCGTACTTCCTTCGGTGATTTTCCAGACCCTTTCGCCATACTGAAGAATCTTCTCTTTCTTAGTTTCCCGTTTAAGGTTCATGATTCCCGGCAGGATAATGCAAAGTGTCTGTCCATGATCGATCCCGTGAAAGGCGGTCAATTCATGTCCGATTGTATGCGTAGCCCAATCCTGAGGTACACCTGCTCCAATGAGTCCGTTTAAAGCCATTGTCGCAGCCCACATGAAATTGGCAGCTGATTCGTAATCGGTACGATTGGCAAGCACTTTTGGTCCCTCTTCGATAAGCGTTATCAGAATTGATTCGGCAAAGCGATCCTGGATTGGAGCGTTAACCGGATAGGTGAGGTACTGCTCCATCACATGGGCAAATGCATCGACAATACCGTTGGCGACCTGAATCTGTGGCAGTGAAAATACGACTTCCGGATCGAGAATAGAGAAAACCGGCATTACATGTTCTGAGTCAAATGCAAGCTTGTCATGGGTTTCCCAACGTGTTACCACTGAGTTTCCGTTCATTTCGGATCCCGTTGCAGGAAGTGTGAGTACGGTTCCAATCGGTAAAGCCTTCTCAACATGAAACTCACTGCGTCGTGATAATATTTCCCATGGATCGGATCCTTCCCAAAGTGCAGCAGCTGCTATAAACTTGGTGCCATCCAATACTGAACCGCCACCAACAGCGAGCAAAAAATCAATTTTATGCGCTTTGGCGAGTGCAACACCCTTCATCAACGTTTCGTAGTGCGGGTTAGCTTCGATTCCGTTAAATTCGATAATATTGTAACCTTTCAAGGCCGTTATGACCTGATCATAAACGCCGTTTTTCTTAATACTTCCACCACCATAGGTGAGCATAACATTTGCTCCTTTGGGAACCAACTTCGAAAGTTTAGCAATTTCCCCTTTCCCGAAACAAATCTTTACCGGATTATAAAACTCAAAATTATTCATGCTAATATTCTTTAAATCAAATTATTTAAATCTCAAATGGCCATTCCCGACATCGTTCTGAATGTGATGATTCCAACGCGGCAGGAAAGAACAGTATTACAACAGTTATTTGTTGTTAGAGTTGTACCTAATTTCAAGGCATTGTCAATTTAAAAACCTAAACAGCTTCTGCCTAATTACCTAACGTTGCAACCATCACCGCTTTAATCGTATGCATACGGTTTTCTGCCTGATCAAAAACAATTGATGCTTCACTTTCGAATATCTCATTGGTGACCTCCATCGACGCGAGACCGAATTTCTGATAGATGGCTTCTCCGATTTTCGTATCCCGATCGTGATTGGCTGGCAGACAATGCAAGAATTTTACATGAGGATTTCCGGTCAATTCCATCGCCTTTTTATTCACCTGGTATGGTTTGAGCAACTCGATTCTTTCGGCCCATACTTCATCAGGTTCACCCATCGAAACCCAAACGTCGGTATATAAAAAGTCACAATCTTTTACCGCTTCGGCAAGGTTATCCGTAACTGTGATTTTTGCCCCGCTTTCTTCCGCAATTTTTCTGCATTGACGCTGAAGCATAACGGCAGGTTGGCAAGCTTTGGGTGCAGCAGCGCGGAAGTCCATTCCCATTTTTGCTGCTCCAACCATCAATGAGTTCCCCATATTATTTCGGGCATCACCAAGATAGGCAAATTTTATCTCAGACAACGGTTTCTTGCAATGTTCAATCATAGTAAGAAAATCGGCAAGGATTTGTGTCGGGTGAAATTCATTCGTAAGACCATTCCATACAGGAACTCCGGCATATTTTGCCAGCTCCTCTACGATTGATTGTTCGTAACCCCGGTATTGAATTCCGTCGTACATTCTCCCAAGTACCCTGGCAGTATCTTTCATCGACTCCTTGGTGCCAATTTGTGACCCGGAAGGCCCAAGGTAGGTTACGTGTGCTCCCTGATCGTAAGCAGCAACCTCGAATGCACAACGGGTCCGGGTTGATGTCTTTTCAAAAATCAGTGCAATGTTTCTGCCGACCAGCTTTTGCTCTTCGGTGCCTGCTGACTTGGCCCACTTTAATTCGGCGGCAAGTTCAAGTAAGTAATCAATCTCCTGGTGCGAAAAATCAAGCAGTTTAAGAAAGTGCCTGGCATGTAGGTTAATAGCCATAATATGTAATTTTAGGATTTATTTTTTTTTAAGATTGTAAAGAACTTTTGACAGCGAACAAATTTAGGCGAAATAATGATCACATGTCATAATTCATCGTTATTTTGGATCCATAGGATTTATCTTCAAGCTTCGAGGCCTCAGTGATAATGCTTTTGTCTCCACCGTTTTTTATGAATTCCAAAGCGGCTTTAATTTTAGGTGCCATCGATCCTTCAGCGAAAGTACCAACTTCAAGGTACTTTACGGTGTCGTTATAATCCAGAAATTCAAGTTTCTCTTGGGTTGTGAGGCCGAAATCTTTATAAATGAACGAAACGTCAGTAAGGATATAAAATTCATTGGCATCAGCTCCGGTGGCCAAAACTGCCGAGGCAAGGTCTTTATCGATAACCGCATCGATCGTTCGGACCTCCTTGTTTTCATCAAAATAGACAGGAATTCCACCACCTCCACAGGTGATAACAATATTCCCCTGTCGGGCGAGATCCCGGATTACATTGAGGTTGAAAATTGATTTTGGTACTGGTGACGGAACGACCCGCCGCCATCCTTTATCCCCTTTTTTACTTAGTTTGAAGATCCACCCTTTTTCTTTGGTGAGGACTTGTGCCTGTTCTTCAGAATAATACATTCCGATTCGTTTGGTTGGATTCTCAAATGCCTTATCTTCAGGATCAACCTCCAC
This sequence comes from Mariniphaga sp., assembly GCA_025363795.1. Classification (GTDB taxonomy): domain Bacteria; phylum Bacteroidota; class Bacteroidia; order Bacteroidales; family Prolixibacteraceae; genus JAAFHB01. Next base: position 3,728 of record JANYLE010000412.1, read on the forward strand.
CATGCCGACAATGGTGATCACGTTCTTCTGAATCCCGTACTTATTTAAAATGTTCCTGAAAATCCGCTCAATCATGTATCCAATACCACCCTGGGTATCCGCAACACATATATCAAGAGGCATTTGGGTGATCCCATAAACCTGTTCCCCGGCATCATTTCGCATTAAAATATTTCCAACCTGGGGGCCATTACCATGCGTAACAATTAAATCATAGCCCGCATTGATCAGGAAGATGAGGTTTTCAAGTGTCTCTGCCGTATGGATTTCCTGTTCTTCAATGGTTCCTTTTTCATTATCACGAAGAAGTGCGTTTCCTCCCAGTGCTACAACTGCCAGTTTTTTCATAATGAAGCAATTTTAAGTTCAGTAAGTTCGGAATTAAATAACGACCGAAAATAGCATTAATCAATTAGTCTGTATCTGCTATAAATCATATTTTAAACAATAATCCAAGGCTGGTTTTTATTTTTAATTATCAGGTTAATAGTGATTTGTCGTTACTGGCGAATGGAGTTAACAGGTACGGGAAGCTATATTTTCATTGGGATGTTGTCCTGCTACTTTAAAAGTGACATACTCTCTGGTTATTCCGGCTGCTTTTAAAGCAGAACAACTGATAACACTTTAGCTGGCGTTTTGAAATCTGGGGTGAAGTATAAAATGATTCACAATATTTCCAAAACTCAGTTTGAATTCTGAACCCTTCAGTTCTGTTTCCGCATTTATCTATTAAATGTATTGATGGATTGTGAATTAGAGGTTCTCTTATTTTTTGATTAAAGGGGAAGGATTAAAGATAACCAACTGTAAAAAGTTTAAAATGGATATACCCGACGAATTTTTGGTTAAATTTGCAGGACAATACAATGCTGTTTTAATAGAAATAATTTTGATCTCATATACATGGTCCGCAGTAAAAATGAAAAATCAAGTACTTCTTCCACTAAGAAAGGCGGAATTAGTGGTCGGTTAGGAAATCTCAACAGGTGGGAGCGCGTAGGTGGCGTACTTGCAATTCTGCTTTTTTTCTTCTCTATCTACCTTTTGATTTCGTTTATCTCATTTCTATTTTCTGGAGGCGCCGATATTAGTCACCTTAACGTTACCTCCAAAGAGTTATTGTCGAATCCTGATTTGAAAATACAAAATGCAGGTGGCCGATGGGGTGCCGTATGTGCCAATTTGCTTATTAACAAGGGATTTGGGATTGCATCCATAGGATTTATCTATCTTCTTGCCATCATTTCTTTAAGACTTGGCAAAATAGGCAAGTTTTCACTGAAGCGTAATTTCGCCTATGGCCTATTTCTAATTATTTGGACATCATTAGCCTTAGGTTATTTTCTCTCGGCCCTTTACGAAAAGTCGTTTTTAATTCCGGGAGGAATGTACGGGTATTTTATCAGCCAGTTGCTGAATTCAACCATTGGAAAAATTGGTACATTCTTTATGATTCTTGCCTCAATCCTGATTTGTATTATTATTGCATTTGAGGAGGCATGGCCATTGATTAAAAAGTGGGTGACCTACAAGCGATTGAAGGCTGCCACTAACAAAGTGGAAGCCTTGGAAGAGGATACTTTTTCAATACCCCAGGCACCAGTGATTCCAACCAAGGAAAAAGCTTTTGCCAAGGTGGCTGTCGGAAACAATGTTGAGATTGTTTATGCCGGAGCAGCGAAAGAGCAGGATACGCTAGAATTGGAACGGGAAGAAGTTCATCATGAAGAACATGCTTCGTTTGTTAAACGGGAAGTTTTAACTCCTGAACCTCGTCAGACGACAGAAGACGACGGACTTTACGAGGGCGCAGATAAGGATATGCCAGACTTTGATCCGACACTTGAACTGTCGCGTTACAAATTTCCTCCAATTGAATTACTTGAAGAAAGGTCGTCAGGTAATCCCCAGGTTTCGGATGATGAATTAATTGCCAACAAGAACAAGATTCTCCAAACCCTGAAGAACTACAATATAGAGATTGTTAAAATTAAGGCTACAACAGGTCCTACAATTACTCTTTATGAAATTGTTCCGGCACCAGGGGTAAGGATATCGAAGATAAAAAACCTTGAGGATGATATCGCATTGAGCCTCGCCGCTTTGGGAATCAGGATCATCGCTCCGATTCCGGGGAAAGGAACAGTGGGGATTGAAGTTCCAAACAGTAAACCGGAGATGGTATCTATGCGATCACTGATTACATCAAAGGTTTTTCAGGAAACTGATTATGAATTACCACTTGCTCTTGGTAAAACGATTTCGAATGAAACGTTTGTTGTTGATCTTACCAAAATGCCCCACATACTGGTTGCCGGAGCAACAGGTCAGGGGAAATCTGTCGGTTTGAATGCCATTATCTCTTCACTGCTTTATAAGAAACACCCGGCCCAACTTAAATTTGTGTTTATCGACCCTAAGAAAGTTGAGTTAAATCTTTATGCCATTATAGAGAAACACTTCCTCGCGAAAATGGAGGGCGAGACCGATCCGATCATTACGGATGTTCAGAAGGTTAAAAACACCCTTAATTCATTGAATCATGAGATGGATATGCGCTATGACCTTCTGAAAAAGGCTCATGCACGAAACATTAAAGAGTACAATGAAAAATTCATTGCCCGCAGGTTAAATCCCGAAAAAGGACATCGCTATCAGCCTTATATTGTGGTCGTTATCGACGAGTTTGCGGACCTGATTATGACAGCAGGCAAAGAGATCGAATTGCCGATTGCCCGGATTGCACAGTTAGCCAGGGCTGTTGGTATTCATATGGTAATAGCAACGCAGCGTCCTTCTATTAATATTATCACAGGTGTGATCAAAGCCAATTTCCCGGCACGAATTGCATTTAGAGTAGCATCGATGGTTGACTCCAGAACGATATTAGATACACCAGGTGCAAACCAGTTGATTGGCAAGGGAGATATGCTTGTTTCCACGGGGAATAACCTGGTCAGGGTGCAATGCGCATTTGTGGATACGCCCGAAGTTGAGGCGATTGCCAAATATATCAGCCAGCAGCCTTCCTATCCGAGTGCCTACTTGTTGCCTGAATGTCACCTTGAGGAATCAGATGACTCCAATACTGTCGACTTAAGAAACCGTGATGATTTCTTTGATGAAGCAGCGAGGATAGTGGTAATGAATCAGACAGGCTCCACATCTGCCATACAGCGCAAATTTTCGATCGGATACAACAGGGCGGGCAGAATAATGGATCAATTGGAAGCTGCGGGAATTGTTGGCCAGAACGAAGGGAGCAAAGCGCGCCAGGTTTTATTGCAGGACGAATACGCTTTGGAACAATTATTGAAGGGTCTGGATCAATAATGGGCGTTTTATTTATTTAAAAACAAATTTTAAGGATGAAATAGCCATGATTGCAAAATCACAAATCGGAATGAATATTTACCCATGGCTATTCCATCTGACCTTTAAAAATCAAATTATATACAGATGAAAGTTATTTATTTATTTAGTGTTTTAATGTTAGTTGCAGGATCACTCTTTGCACAACAAGATCCGAAGGCAAAAGAGATTCTTGACAAACTTTCTCAAACAAGCAGAAGTTATAAGACTATTCAGATTGATTTTTCGTTTACACTCGAAAATAAAACGGGTAGCGTTACCGAAACAAATGA
>JANYLE010000434.1 GCA_025363795.1 Mariniphaga sp.
GCTAAAATTATTCCTGAAAGCAAACTGGGAACAGCCTACGCAATGACATTCTGGGTTCAAAACTGGGGTCTGATGGGTGTGCCTTTGCTTATTGGCATTGTATTGGATAAATTTTGCATCACCGGCACTATAAACAAGCTGGTTGACGGTAAAGAACAGGTTATCACACAATACAATTATACAATCCCGATGTTGATTTTTGCCTGTTTCGGGATGCTTGCTATCGTATTTTCTTTTTTGTTGAAAGCTGAAGACCGGAAAAAAGGATACGGACTCGAGAAACCAAATATTAAGAAATAAAAGTATATTGATTAAGAATTTAATTCATAAACTATTATGAGCAACGAAATTATTAAACTGGAACCCAGGGAAGTCTGGGAGAACTTTTATAAACTGACACAGGTTCCGCGCCCTTCGAAGAAGGAAGAGAAAATTCAGGCATTTATGGTGAATTTTGGTAAAAGTCTGGGACTTATTACAGAGAAAGATGCTGTTGGTAATGTAATTATCCGTAAACCGGCAACTCCCGGCATGGAAAATCGTAAAGGAATAATTCTTCAGGGACATCTTGATATGGTTCCGCAAAAGAACAATGCAACAGCTCACGATTTCGAAAAGGACCCTATCGATGCCTATATTGATGGTGAATGGGTTCGTGCCCGTGGTACAACGCTTGGTGCTGATAATGGCATTGGTGTAGCTTCTGCTATGGCAGTACTTGCATCAAAAAGCCTGGTTCACGGACCAATCGAGGCTTTGTTCACCTGTGACGAAGAAACAGGTATGACCGGGGCAATAGGACTTCAACCCAAAGTTTTAAAGGGAGATATCTTGCTCAATATGGACTCCGAAGAGGAAGGTGAACTTTATGTAGGTTGTGCCGGCGGAATTAATGCCAATATCGAATTCGAATACGACGAAGTGATTGTTCCGGAAGGTGTTACGCCATTTAAACTGATTATTTCAGGGTTAAAGGGCGGACATTCAGGACTTGACATCAATCTTGGCCGTGGTAATGCCAATAAGTTAATCGTCCGGTTTCTTAAACATGCGACGCGTGAACTTGATGTTCGTCTTGCTGAGATTAATGGTGGCGGAATGCGTAATGCTATTCCACGCGAAGGTTATGCTGTCGTTTTGGTGCCACACGAAAATATTGCTCAGCTAAAGAAAGCGGTAAAGAACTACGAATCAATTTATAAGTTGGAATTAGGTGCCGTAGAGCCTACCCTTAGTTTTACGATTGAAGAAACCGCGATGCCTAAATCGATGATCGAAGAACGCGTTCAGGACGACTTGATCGACTCGGTTTACGGATGTCCTAATGGTGTCATCCGGATGAGTGATGGAATGGCAGGAATGGTTGAAACTTCGACGAATCTTTCGACTATTAAATCTCAGATGGGGGTGATTTTTGTAAAATGCCTTTTGCGTAGCTCCGTTGATTCGGCCAAAGATGACCTTGTTGAACAGGTTGATAGTGTTTTTGCATTAGGTGGAGCAATGGTATCTTTCGATGGTGGTTATCCAGGTTGGAAACCTAATATGGATTCACAGATTCTAAAACAGATGAAGGAGATCTATCAAAGCAAATTTGGTAAGGTTCCTGCAGTTCTGGGGATTCATGCTGGATTGGAATGCGGAATTCTGGGTGCTGCTTATCCTAATTGGGATATGATTTCTTTTGGGCCAACAATGCGCTCACCTCATTCTCCAGATGAACGTGTTAATATCGCCTCGGTACAGAAATTCTGGGATTTCCTGGTAGAAGTACTCAAAAATACCCCGGTAAAATAAACCTGATTTTTTATTCAGATGATATCATTTTTAACCCCGAAGATTTTGAAATCTTCGGGGTCAATTTTTGCAGCTAATCTTCACAAAAACACAATGCTATATTCAAAATCATGAACTTTTTCAGCAGAATAATGTTCTTTTCCCAAACAATTTAAATTCGAAACTATGAAATACGTAATTACAGGTTCGTTGGGAAACATCAGCAAACCCCTTACTGAAAGGTTAGTTGCTGCCGGACACGACGTCACGGTAGTAAGTAGTAAAGCGGAGAAGGCTACACAAATAGAAGCTTTGGGGGCCAGCGCCGCAATTGGATCGGTTGAAGATATTGGTTTTCTGGGTCGGACATTTAAGGGGGCCGATGGTATTTATACGATGGTGCCTCCCAATTTCGGGTCGCGGAACTGGAAACAATACATTGCCGGAATTGGTGAAAATTACGCTTCTGCCATTAAATCGGCGGGTGTTAAAAATGTAGTTAACCTAAGCAGTATCGGCGCTCACATGCAGGAAGGTTGCGGTCCGGTAAGTGGTTTGTTTTTTGTCGAGAAAGCTTTGAACGGATTGGCCGGGGTGAATGTAATACATTTACGGGCTGGTTTTTTCTATCCTAATTTTATGGCCAATATTCAGATGATTAAACACATGGGTATTATTGGTGGCAACTATGGAGAAAGTTCTAAACTGGCACTGGTTCACACAGCCGATATAGCAGAGGTAGCTGCCGGGGAATTACTTAGCCTGTCTTTTAAAGGAAAAAGTGTCCGCTATGTAGTAAGTGACGAAAAAACAACGAATGAGGTGGCTGCCATTTTAGGAAAAGCGATCGGGAAACCGGATCTGCCTTGGGTGAATTTTAAGGATGAAGATACTTTAGCTGGTATGTTGCAGGCGGGACTTCCTGAAGACGTTGCAAAAAATTATACAGAAATGGGGGCGGCCATGCGCAGTGGAGAAATGGCTGTCGAATACAATGCGAATCGGCCGACGGTTTTCGGGAAAACTAAATTAATAGATTTTGCATCGGTATTTGCTGCAGCCTATGCACAATCTTAAATCAGACTCAAATCAATGTCGTTTAGGTGAGGTTTCATTACTAAACGACATTGATTGTTAACTGCTAAACCGGTAGCCTATCCCTGATTCTGTATTAAGGAGCTTTGGTTTCGCCGGATCATCTTCAATTTTTTTGCGTAATTGGGCTATAAAGACCCTAAGGTATTGTGTTTGTTCAATATAACCCATTCCCCAAACTTCTTTTAAAATGGATTGATGGGTTAATACTCTGCCTTCGTTTTTAGCCAAAAGGGCTAAAAGGGAAAATTCGGTAGAGGTGAGTTTGATTATTTCGTTGTGCTTTCGTGCAGTGTGATTGGCTAAGTCGATGATTAATGAACCAAATTGAAGAATTGGCTGATCAGTAAAGCCTTGACTTTGCCTGATCGCTACCCGGATTCGGGCGAGTAGTTCACCCGTACGAAATGGTTTGGTCAGGTAATCGTTGGCCCCGTTGTCGAGGGCTTTTATGATATCCTCTTCTGAGTTGCGAACAGAAAGGATAATAATTGGTTTCAGATACCATTCCCGCAGTTTTTTGAGAATAACAAGACCATCGGCATCAGGCAAACCCAAATCTAGAATGATTAAAACCGGGTGACCAGCAGCAGCCAGCGCCAAACCTTCTTTGCCAGTTGAGGCTTCAGAAATTCTATATCCATTTGCCGAAAGGGTTATTTCGAGCAAACGACGTATTTGAACCTCGTCGTCGATGATCAATATGGTGTCGGTATTTGTCATTTACTCGTCTTGCATATTAAACTGATTCATTTCTAGTATTTTGACAGGAATTTTAATTGTGAATATTGCCCCGCCGTTTTGCCGGTTCTCCGCAATTACTGTTCCCTTGTGCGCTTCTATAAAACCTTTCACAATAGATAAACCTAATCCGGTACCACCTGCTTTAGCATCTTTACCGCGATAAAATTTATTAAAAACAGCATTTAATTCGGAAACAGGAAAGCCAAGGCCTCTGTCCATCACCTGGATAGTCAGTGTGCCATTGTCGTAAAAAAACTTGAGTCTGATATTACTACCGACGGGAACATTTTGAGTGGCATTCAGGATCAGATTATGCAGAACCTGTTCGATAAGTCCGAAATCGACCATAACTAAGGGCATATTTCCTGGAATGACGATATGCAGATTAAATGGTTTGAGCTCTTCCTTAAGATTTTCCGCAACTTTATTGGCCAGGTCATGAACATCACACCAGTCTAGCCTGGGGGTGATGCGGCCGGATTCAAGTCTGGACATATTTAACAGATTTTCGATCAGGCGATTGAGCCGCACTGAAGCAATGTTGATTTCGGAATAGAGTTTTTGCCGGGTTTCTTCAGGATAGCTTTGGGATAAAAGGGTGTCTGATGCTCCCATTATTGTTGCCACAGGAATACGTAACTCGTGCGAAATAGAATTGAATAAAGTTTTATAAAGTTTGTCAGATTCATTCAGAATATACGCTTGCCGGGCAGCACTTCGCAAAAACTCACGCTCGTATTTGCCTGATATTTGGGAGAGGATGGCGTCCCAAAATTGTTCTTCCCCTTGTGTAAATACCTGGGTATGTTGAACAACAATAACCCCCATATTGTCATTAATTCCGGTCAAAGGATAAAATGTGTAATCACCCGATGGTAAGGTTTCGGTATATTTCCCGGCTTTAGCCGAATGCTTGTAAACCCAGGCAGCGACACTGATGTCATTCTCAGAAAGTTCTATCTTAGTACTGTGCCGGACCTTATTATCAAGCTGATTTAATTCGTTTTTGAGAATAATAGCACAATCCAGATTGAAATATTTCTGAATATATTTTCCGGCGATTTTCTCAACTTCCTCAATTCCTGAAATCATGGTCAGGTCGCGGGTGAGTTGATAAAGGGCATGCGTGCGCTCTTCACGTATTCTGATCTTCTTTTCCTGAATGCGAACCCTTGATGTTAAAATCCCGTTAAGCATCGCAATAATAAAAAACATAATCAGCATCAGGACATCTAAGGGCTCACCGATGTGAAATGTAAATTGCGGTGGTATAAATAAATAATCCCAAATCAGTGCGCTTAGAGTTGCTGCCAACAAAATCGGGCCCATACCAAAGAAAAGAGCAAGAATAGATACCAGAAATAATAAGCCAAACGAGACGACCTGGTAACCGATAACCCCTTTGACAAGGTAAAAGGCTACGGATGTCAATACAACTAAAACAGAAGTAATCAGGTATTCATTGATGTTTGAAGTAAACGAAGGTTTGAAAACCTTCTCCCTGAAAGGGTCTTTGGCTTGACTATCGGCGCCAAGAATATAAACGTCAATATTCCCGCTATATCGAATCAGCTTGTTTACAAAGTTGCCAAAAAGGAACATCGAGAAATGATTCCGGACGCGGGGTTTTCCGACAATGATATGCGTTACATTATCTTTATGGGC
>JANYLE010000439.1 GCA_025363795.1 Mariniphaga sp.
CGATCTTCCCGCGCGAGCAAAGTCCGGTACATCCACGCAGAATATTGATTAACGAGATCAACAAACAGCTTGAAATCTTTGCAAACGAGAATAAAATCAGCTTTATCGACATAGGCCCCAAAATGCTCGCACCCGATGGCACACTTCCAAAAGAGATTGCGGGCGATTTCTGTCATCCGACTGAAAAAGGATACCAGATCTGGGCCGACGAAATACGTTCACACGTAACTGAACCCTGACATTTTATTAAGACAGATCAATAGCAATCAGATTTATAACAATCATTAATAATGAAGACCCGAAGAAGTTTAATGTTATTGCTTTGCTGCAACCTTCTGCTTTGCACTTATGCACAGGAAAAAAGAGCAGCCAATTCTATCGAAATATTACCAACAGATAATAAGGATGAAATTATCCGTAAATCGACATTGGTTGTTCCGAACGACCTGCAATACGAATGGCAACAACATGAATTTGTCGCGTTTATCCATTTCGGCCCGAACACCTTTAACCGTGTGGAATGGGGAAACGGAAAAGAAGACCCGGCTGTTTTTAACCCTTCAGAACTGAATGCCGATCAATGGGTGTCGACAATTAAAGCGGCTGGCATGAAAATGGCCATGGTTACCGCCAAACATCATGACGGCTTTTGCCTTTGGCAAAGTACGGTGACCAAACATTCAGTAGCCAGCTCACCCTGGAAAAACGGGAAAGGCGATGTATTTGGTGAATTAACCACTGCAGCAGCAAAGCAAGGGATAAAAATCGGGGTTTACCTTTCACCCGCCGACATGCATGAGATTGAACGCGAACATGGAACCTACGGAAATAAATCACCCGTCAGAAAAGTAAAGATCCCCACCGATCCGGAACTGCAGAAAAAAGCTAAACAGGTTTTCGAATACGAATTAGACGATTACAATACCCTGTTTATGAACCAGCTTTACGAAGTGTTGTCGCAATATGGACCCATTTATGAAGTGTGGTTCGATGGGGCCAACCCGAAACCAGGAACCGGTCAGACTTACAATTACAAGGCATGGTTCGAAATGATCCGTAAACTTCAGCCCATGGCCGCTATTGCCATTAAAGGACCTGATGTTCGCTGGTGCGGCAACGAAGGAGGCGAAACACGCGAAAGCGAATGGAGCGTCATCCCGATTCCAGAAAATCCTGACACCTACAAATGGCCCGACATGATGAACGACGATCTGGGAAGCCGTGAGAAACTGACCAATGCAAAATACCTGCATTGGTATCCGGCAGAAACCAATACTTCCGTGCGCGGGGGATGGTTTTACCGTGATGAAAACCAAAGCGTGCAAACGGTGAATCAACTACTCGATACCTGGTATCGTTCGGTGGGTGGAAATTCCGTGTTCCTTCTTAATATGACGCCTGACCGAAGGGGACTAATTCCCGACACGGATGTTTCGCGCCTCAAAGAGCTTGGAAGGATTATTGCTGCTTCTTTCAAGACCAACCTCATAGCAGGGAGTACCATCACAGCATCAGATTCAGAGAAAGATTATCCTGCGAAAAACATGACCGACGGAAAACCGGAGAGCTTCTGGAAACCGAACGACGGCAAAGAATCGCCCGAAATAATCATCAAACTTCCGCGGGTAACCGAATTTAACCGGTTGGTTTTGCAGGAAGAGATCCGTACAAGAGGACAGCGAATCGAGGCTTTTGCCGTTGACATCACCGAGAACGGCAAATGGCACGAAATAGCCAAAGGGACTGTTGTTGGTTATAAAAACATCCGCCGGTTCCCGATGGTAAAAACCAATCAGTTAAGAATCCGCATTCTTGCCTCGCGCGTCTGTCCTACCCTGTCTGAAATTGGCATTTACAATGCGCCTGAAATGCTCTCAAATCCATTGATCGCAAGAAGCAAGCAAGGGTTGGTGCGCATCAGTTGCCCGGTTCCCGATCCTGAAATACATTTCACCACCGATGGATCGCAACCAAATACCCAATCGCCCCGCTATGAAAAACCTTTTGCACTGCCCCGCGGCGGCGTGGTAAAGGCCATTGCAACAATTAACAGTTCCCGTGAGAGCAGTGAAGTGATCAGCACTAAATACGATATCTGCAGCGAAAAATGGAAAATCGTGTCAGCCGGCGATGCCCAAAAAGGATTTGATGAAAATCTGGCAATCGACGGAGATCCTAAAACAATGTGGCACACACCATGGGAAGGCAAAATAAGCAACCACCCTCACCAGCTGACAATTGATCTTGGCGAAACTACGCAATTGCGAGGCTTTAGCTATCTTCCCCGAAATGATAAAAACTTGTCAGGCATATGCCAGACCTATCGTTTTGAAGTGAGTACGGATGGCGGAAACTGGGTTCAGGCCAAAGAAGGACGCTTTGACAACATCAGAAACAACCCGGTATTTCAGGAAATACTTTTCGAAAAAACCTTTCCGGCCAGGTTTGTCAGGTTTACAAGTTTGTCATCAGTAAATGATGATCCTTACCTGTCAGTTGCAGAGATCAGCGTGATCACCCGTTAGTATTTATCCGGATAACGGCTCAACGATTCACGGAGCGTTTTAAATCATTTTTAATGAAAAAGGTGTTGGGGATAATACTATCCACCAGCACCTTTTCTATTTGAATTGCCAGAATCTTACGGCGGTTATTCAGTAGGTGGCATTTTTTTGTCTTTTTCTTTTGGTTTACGGCGTCCTTTAATTTTCCGAACGGCAAACCAGCCATCAATAAAACGATTATCATCAATTATTCCTTCGAAGGCGTCATCCAGTTTGTCAAGCTCAATATGCCCTTCGGAAATCACTTCTTTAATTGATCGCGTCGCACTTTTGCGATCGTTGGTGATCAGACCAATTGCGGGCATCATTTTTTCCAGTTCGGTCAGTTCTTCACTCAGCGAATCAAGTTCTGCGGCATTAATACTATAATCGGCTGTCCGATCAAGGTATTCATTACCCCGATTAATAATGGTATTGCATTTAATCAATGCCTCTTTTTCAGGAAGTCTCATTAAAACCGATTCAGCAATCGCGACATCATCCAACAAAACTTTATCGCTGACATTTTTTGCATAATAAGAAAGCTTACAAGCAAGTTTGTAAATTTTTCTGTAAAACTCATTTAGCTTCATATTCTTCTGGTCGACATGACCACCCGGATCATTCGCGTCCTGCGCCTTATATGCAAGATCCAGCTCCTGCTCATTCTGTTCGAGTGCAAATACATTTCTGGCAATAACTGCCATTCCCGACCATACGCTCTCGTTTTTACGTATATAGGAAATCGATTCTTTTTCCATTTCCCAAAAAGTTTTACCTCTTAAGTCCATTGCATTTATTTTCAATTAGTAAATTTGATTGGAATTTATTGCGTATACGGCGCATAATTCTGAATAGTTACAGATTTTTTGAACAATTTTCATCCGTCGTCGAAGATTCGACAAATTTATTTATTGTCACCTATCGTGCTGACTACAAAACCTGTTGTGCAAGCTGCAATATCGCTTGGGTCAACAGTCATTACAAATGTGTAATCTGCAATCCCGGCTGTGTCAATAACCATTACACTTGTGTAATCTGTAATCCCTGATGTGTTAACAGCGATTACCGTTATGTAATTTGTAATCCCGACTATGTCAATAGCCATAACAAATGTGTAATCTGCAATCCCGGCTATGTCAACAACCATTACAGATGTGTAATCTGCAATCCCGGCTGAGTCAACAACAAAAACAGAGTTGCAGAAAATTGCCCCGAAATTGGATCAGATTTAGACATTTGTACCTGCTTTTGGTAATTGTGCATTTTGAATAAAGCATTGCTCAGATACAATTAAACGCCTGGTTACACTTACCCAAAATCTATGAGACATCATAAATTACCACATGTCAGGCACAGATATATTAATTCAAATAAATTTTAAATCATTGATATATTGCATTCATATATTCACTACTATTGCATAGTACTACCCAGAGGTTAGAAAATGCGAAAAAACATTGATATCCAGTTTGAAGACAATTTAGCGACACCGAAATACCGTCAGATTATCGAAGCGATTCATCTGAAAATAAATGCGGGCGAGTTGAAAAAGGGCGATCAGCTGCCCTCGCTGAATCACCTGTGCAAACAATACGGTTTATCGCAGGATACGGTGCTTATGGCATATAATGAACTAAAAACCAAAGGGATTATCACCTCACAGGTTGGGAAGGGCTATTTTATTCAGAATGAAAATACGGATGTCAAACACAACATCCTGCTTGTTTTCGACCGGCTTACCGCCTACAAAGAGGAGTTATACGATTCGTTTAAAGAGGCGCTGAAAAAAGATGGCAGCGAACAGATCTTTTTTCACCACAATAACCTGAAAATGTTTCAGACCATCATCGAGGGCGCAGTTGGGGAGTATTCCGAATATGTAATTATGCCTGTCGATCATCCCGATGCCATTAACCTGATCGGGAAATTACCTGTTAATAAAGTGTTTATCCTCGATCAGGGGAGAAAACAATACAAAGATCTTTACCCCTATGTTTGTCAGGATTTCGAACGGGATATTTACCGGATCTTAAAGAAGAATGTGCAGCTTGTCAATAAATACCAGCGGATGGTGCTTGTGATCCGTAACCTGAAATCACATTACAAAGATATCGCCACCGGATTTCGCGATTATTGCAGGCAACATCCCGTTCCCTGCGAAATTGTAAGCGACATTAAATCCTTTGAAATCGGGCCATGCGATGCATTTGTGGTGGTTGACGACCGCGATCTCGATTTTCTGGTCCGTTATTCAATCGAAAAGAAACTGATTCTTGGTTCTGACATGGGAATTATTTCCTACAACGAAACACCGCTGAAAGGGATTGTTGGCCCCGGAATAACCACCATCTCGACCGACTTCGCCCGGATGGGCAAAAGCATGGTTGAAATGATCTTAAACAATCAAAAGTTAAAGACAGACAATCCTTTCCTGATGAATATCCGATCTTCATTCTAAATCGACTAAACTATGAAATCAATTTTTATCGGTCTGTTGCTTTTGATCTCTTTTATTGCTAATTCGGCAAA
>JANYLE010000451.1 GCA_025363795.1 Mariniphaga sp.
AAATGGCCTTTGGGCGAAAGCGATGAAAGCTATCAGTTTATCGATCTTCTAATTGCCGATCAGGAAGAGGCTTTCCGCCTGAGTGGCGAACACGATCCGCAAGCTGCGATACGATTTTTTAAAGAGAAGAAAGTATCATCAATGATCATTACCAACGGATCGAAGAACATAACAGCCTGGTCTGACGACCGGTTTTTTCAACCATCTGATCGTGTAGAAATGCCTGTTTCCCGCAAAGTAACCGAGGGACTTCAAAATTTTAAGGGAGGAGATACCACAGGTTGCGGGGATAATTTTGTTGGAGGAGTCATTGCATCAGTTGTGGATCAGTTATATAATGGTGTAAAACATCCCGACCTTCAGGAGGCTTGTTGTTGGGGAGTTGTTTCAGGTGGTTTTACCTGTTTTTACATGGGTGGCACCTACCTTGAAGAGAAGACCGGTGAGAAACGGTCAAAAATACAATCATATTATGAGTCGTACAGAAAACAAATTGAGGGTTGAATCTCACAAAATAGTCATTTTCGGAGCCGGAAAAATTGGCCGCTCCTTTATTGGCCAGCTGTTTGGCTGTAATGGATATAACGTTGTATTTGTGGATGTTGATCCGGATATAATCGCCCGGCTTAATCACCAGGGAAATTACCGTGTCGTAATCAAGGGAGAAAAGGAGGAAGAAATAATTGTCCCAAATGTTCAGGCTATATCTGCTCTTGATAAAGTGAAGGTAGCCGAGGCTGTTTCAACTGCCGGAATACTTGCGGTATCTGTAGGGAAAAATGCCCTCGAAAAAGTCATTCCAATAGTTGCGGAGGCATTAATGCTTAGGTACCAAACTGATCCTGAAGTTCCACTTGATATTATCCTCGCTGAAAATATGAGGTCCGCAGCTGATTTTGTAAAAGAACTGCTGGAGAAATATCTCCCTATGAATTACCCGATTGACAAACTTGTTGGATTGATTGAAACAAGCATTGGCAAAATGGTCCCTCTAATGACAATTGCCGACCTTGTGAAAGATCCACTCGTGGTATTTGCAGAACCGTACAACACGCTGATCCTTGACGGCAAAGGCTTTAAATGTCCTATCCCGGAAATTAAAGGGCTCGCTCCGAAAAACAATATCAAAGCTTGGGTCGACCGAAAAGCATTTATTCACAACCTTGGTCATGCAACAGCCTCATATTATGGACACTACTTTCATCCGGAAGCTGTTTATATCTACGAAGTGCTTGACGACAAACGCGTTTTCGATTTTACAAGAGGTGTAATGCTCCAATCCGCAGAAATACTGCTTGCTGCTTACCCTGACGATTTTACCCTTACTGATCTTGTGGATCATATCGACGATCTTCTCTATCGATTCAGGAACAAGGCATTAAAAGATACAATTTACAGGGTCGGACAGGATCTAACCCGGAAACTTGGATACGATGACCGTTTTATGGGTACCATCCATTTGGCAATTCTTCACGGGAAACCGTTTGACAAGATTCTCAAGGCAATGTCATATGGATTTTGCTTCAACGCTCCTGACGAATCAGGGTTTTCTTCAGGAAATGACCTGTCATTCATAAAACAAATAGGTGAAGATTTCGAAAAAACAGTGATTGATAAACTTGGGTTTGACCCTGTAAAAGACTGTTCTGTAATCAATGGGTTAAAACAACAATATGAATCGCTTAATGATAACTAGTTAAAAATCTATCCAATGACATCCAGAGAGCGCATCCTTTCCGCCATCAGTCACCGACAACCAGACCGGATTCCTGTCGATCTTGGTGCAACCCCAAGTTCCGGGATATCCATGGTGGCCTATCAAAACCTGATTAATCACCTGGGTCTTAAACTTGACAATCATGTCTATGATGTGATACAGGAGGTTACACAGCCTGAAATGGAGTTGCTCAATTTGTTTAAAGTTGATGTGTTGGATATTGGCAGGTTTTTTAATTCATCTGACAACTACTGGCAAAAGCTGGAGTTGATAAAAGGTTACCCCGCGTTCTATCCTAAATGGTTTAATCCTGAAAAACAACCTGATGGAAGTTGGCTGGCACCGGGTTCTACGGGTGAGTTTATAGGAAAGATGCCATCCGGTGCTACTTTTTTCGATCAGCTTATTTTCCCTTATATCAATGGTTACCCGGAAAACTATGACAATTTAAGTTATGAAATGTCGCGGACAAGTTGGGGTGGCTTCGGCTTCCCACCTTATGACCGGATCAATGAAAAGGGTTTCTGGAAACTGCTCAGGGAGACTGTTATCGAAGAGCGATCTAAAACAGACAAGGCTTTGCTAATTGGAGTCGGATGCAATCTGTTTGAATGGGGCACCTTCCTACGGAGGATCGATAATTTCCTGATGGATTTGTTTTTAGATCCGGTTAATGCACATCAATTACTCGATAAATTGCTGGAAATGCACCTTGAATTTCTTGCAAAGATTTGTGAAGCAGTTGGAGATTTGGTGGATATCGTGAAATTTGGCGATGACCTTGGAACTAATACCGGTCCTTTTATACCGAATGAAATTTACAATGAGTTCTTCAAGCCGCGCCATAAAATTATGTGCGACTATGTTAAAGCTCATTCCTCAGCACATACGATGCTTCACTGCTGCGGTGGTATTTATGAACTTATCCCTGAATTGATTGAAGCAGGATTTGAAATTCTGAATCCAATTCAGATCAATGCCATCAATATGGAGCCGGAACGGCTCAAAAAAGAATTTGGCCGTGAGTTAACTTTCTGGGGCGGAGGAGTAAATACACAGGGGGTCCTTAATCTGGCAACGCCTCAACAGGTGAAAGATCACGTGAAACGCAATATTGAAATCTTATCAAAGGACGGGGGATATGTCTTTAATACGGTTCATAACATTATGCCCGATGTTCCCCCCCGGAATATCATCGCCATGTTCGAAGCTTTACAAGAATTTAACTGTGAATTATAGATTTATAAATTCAAAAATTAAGCGTATGAAAAAAAATCTCGTTTTGATTGCTGTTGCGTTCCTTGTAATAGGGACAATTCCAAATGG
>JANYLE010000463.1 GCA_025363795.1 Mariniphaga sp.
TTTTCAAGTCTGCAACCTGAATTTTAGTCAGCCGTACATCGTTTCCTTCCTGTTTCGAACGAACTCCAAAATATTGTTCGAACCATTTTGATTGTACAGAATCTCCCTGGAGGCTGTTCAGTCGTAATCCTTTGAGCAAGAGATCACAATTTTCGGAAAGAGCAGCCATGGCATACCAGTAGGAGGCACCCGACCAATCTGCTTCAACTGCGAATCTAACCGGCTGATAGGTTTGTTCATCAATCTTGATCTCATTTCCTTTCCAGGAATGACTTATACCAAACTTCTTCATCAACTTAAGCGTGAGCTCGATGTATGGTTTTGACGCGATCTGATTCAATAGTTTCAGCGTCATTCCTCCCTGAACGGTTGGTGCAATCATTAAAAGTGCCGATATATATTGGCTACTGACACTCCCATCGAGTTCAACAACTCCACCTTTTAAGGCTGTTCCTGTAATTTTTAGCGGAGGAAAACCTTCATTCGCTGTGTATTCAATTATTGCGCCCAGTTTCCTCAAAGCATCAACCAAAATCCCGATAGGACGTTGCTGCATACGTTCAGATCCTGTTAATGTCCACTCCCCCACGATCTTTGACAGGAAAGCCGTCAGAAATCGCATAGCAGTTCCGGCATGGCCAATATCAAAATGATTGGTACTTGCGTTCAGAATAGCCTCCATCACTTTTGTGTCATCACTATCCGAAAGATTATCGATGGTGTAAGGAGAATAACTCAGTGAGTTGATAATTAGTATCCTGTTGCTGATGCTTTTAGAAGAAGGAAGGGTGATTTCTCCTTTAAGTGTTTTATCTGCTTTAGAAATAATGTATTGCATGGAAATTTTCAGATAGATAATTGTTTGTAGTATTCTAAAGCTTTGAAAATAAGGTCTTTTTCGCAATTTTGATTGATGGCAACTTCACCGATCGCAGGGATCAGCGTAAAATTGACACGCGTTCCCTCGTTTTTTTTGTCATGCGTCATCAATTGGTACAACGCTTCGAACTGATCTGTTTTAATCTCAAATTTCCCGTAAATTGAAATCAGCCACTTCGACAGTTCATCGAGAAGATCGGTTGGAAGATGGCATACGCTATGAGACAGGTAAAGTTCCGCAATCATCCCGTAAGCTACAGCATAACCGTGCAGGATCGGCTGTCCCGAATACAGTGCCGTGCTTTCAAAAGCATGACCGATGGTATGACCGAAGTTAAGTGCTTTCCGGATATTGCGTTCGCTTGGATCGCGAAAAACAAATGTGTCTTTTATTGCGACAGAGCGGGCAATCATTCCGCGAAGTCGTTCAAGATCAGGATTTGCCAGGTCGTAATTGCGTACTTCTTCCAAATGTTCGGGCGATGCGATCAGACCGTGTTTGATCATTTCGGCATAGCCGGAAATGAAATTCTGCGCATCGATAGTTTGAAGGAATCGTGTGTCTATCAAAACCGTATATGGCTGGTTGATTACCCCGATTTCATTCTTTAATCCGTTAAAGTTAAATCCGGTCTTTCCACCAACAGAGGCATCAACCTGGGCTAAAAGTGTGGTAGGAATATTCACAAAATCCATCCCCCTTTTCATCGTTGACGCTGCAAAACTACCCAGATCAGTGAGCATTCCACCACCAAGGTTCACAACCAGTGATTTGCGGTCTGCTCCGTTTTGACTCAGGAAAAGCCATATTTTTTCGACGGAGGAGAGTTTTTTATTCTCTTCCCCGGATGGGATAACTACCTTTTTGAAATTTTCGAAACCCGGTGTATGACTGATTAACGGTACACAAAGTTGATCGCAGGTTTGCTCGGTAACGAGAAATATTTTATCTTCGGCATAACGGGAAAGAATCTTACCAAGTTCTTTTTCCACCTCGCGAGTCACTACAATTGATGCGTTATAAGCAGGATAATTGTTCATCTTTCTGTATTATTGTGGCAAAGTTAAAACATTTTGCTATTTTGGTTTCCAAATGTTCGTTACCGTAGTATTTAATAACATTCAGTATGGTTTTCAGCAATAAAGAAGGAGTAAGTAAACTTAGAAGAACGCTTCTGTTTATTGGTTTATGTTGGTTGATTGCACTGGTGGTGCTTCTTTTTATGGAGCTATTTACTGTTTTGGCAATTCTGGCCGGACTATTCCTGGTTATTGCATCACTGATTGCCCTTCTTAATTTCCAATATATCAGAATAATGGTTGAAAATAAAAAATTGATTGTCAGGTATTATTCTGTCTTTTCTGTCGAACGGATGTTTCAAACAATCGAATTCCCGGTTGATCAACTCCGGAATGTTGAGGTTTATAAACATTTTCTTGGCTTGAAATGGGATGTCCGGTTTACCATACGTGTCAAAAAAGGGATGGCAGATTATCCGCCGGTCAGTTTCTCCGCTATTCCATTCAAGGAAAGAGCAAGGTTGGTTATGGAACTAAAGAAACTGGTTCCACAAAATGTTAACCTTTAGCTCTCACAATAACTGCAAATCCACCAGTGGGTTTTGTCTTTTATCCTACTTTTACCTGTCTAAAAATTTCTGATTGTGAACCCCAAGGTCCTTCTCATAACACCGCCTTTTACCCAACTGAATACGCCCTATCCTGCAACGGCTTATCTGAGAGGGTTCTTAAATTCCAAATCGGTTGAGTCGTACCAGTGTGATCTGGGTATCGAAACGATTCTGGCTTTGTTTTCAGCGAAGGGACTGACTGCTGTTTTTCAGGAAATAGAAGCTAAAAAACCGGAATTGTCTGCTAACGCACGGCGGATTTTTAATCTGCGCAATAGTTACATTCAAACAATTGATCAGGTGATCGCTTTTTTGCAGGAAAAGAATGTAACCCTGGCACATGTCATTTGCGAAGGAAATTATCTTCCTGAAGCTGGCCGCTTTGCACAGAACGAAGATCTGGACTGGGCTTTTGGAACCATGGGTAACCGTGACAAAGCCAAACATTTGTCAACACTTTACCTGGAAGATCTTTCTGATTTGATAAAGGAAGCTATTGATCCGCAATTTGGATTCAGCCGGTACGCCGAACGATTGGGCCGTTCAGCAGCTACTTTTGATGAGATCGATGCAGCGTTGCTTGCACCCGATAGCTTCATTGACGCCATTTTGCTCCGTTTACTCAGGGAAAAGATTGATCTCTGCGAACCGACCCTTGTTGCGTTTTCAGTTCCTTTTCCGGGTAATTTGTACAGCGCCTTCAAATGCGGACAGTGGATCAAAAAGCATTTTCCGGCGCTTAAAATTGTGATGGGAGGTGGTTTTGTCAATACAGAACTTCGTTCGCTGCAAGAGTCAGTTGTTTTTAACTACCTCGATTTTATTATACTTGACGATGGAGAAGCGCCGTTGCTCAACCTGATTGACTACCTCGATGGGAAGCGTTCCAAGGCTGAATTGAAGCGGACTTTTTTGCTTGAGAACAGCACTGTTGTTTACATGGACGGTTCTACACAACCTGGTTTTTCGCAGGCCGAAATTGGGACGCCCGATTATACCGGTTTGCAATTGGATAACTATTTGTCGGTGATCGAAATTGTGAACCCAATGCACCGGCTTTGGAGCGACGGCCGCTGGAATAAATTGACGCTATCGCATGGATGTTATTGGGGCCAGTGCACATTTTGTGATACTTCACTCGATTACATTAGCCGGTATGAGCCGAATACGCCACAGGTTTTGTGCGACCACATTGAAGAGCTGATCCGACAAACCGGCCAGATTGGGTTTCATTTTGTCGATGAAGCGGCACCGCCTGCACTTATGCGAGCTTTGGCATTGGAAATTATCCGGCGAAAACTCACCGTGGTTTGGTGGACGAACATCCGTTTTGAGAAAAATTTTACCAGCGATCTGTGTTTGCTGCTTAAGGAATCGGGATGCATCGCTGTTTCGGGGGGATTGGAAGTTGCTTCTGACCGTTTGCTGGGGTTGATTAATAAAGGGGTGAGTGTTGCTCAGGTTGCCAAAGTAACCAACAATTTCACGCGGGCAGGTATCATGGTTCATGCTTATCTCATGTACGGGTTCCCAACACAAACGGCCCAGGAAACCATCGATTCGTTGGAGGTTGTCAGGCAAATGTTCGAAGCCGGAATAATTCAGTCGGGATTCTGGCACCAATTTGCAATGACGGCTCACAGTCTGGTTGGATTGAACCCAACTCAGTTTAAGGTGAAAATTGAAAACGAAAAACCCGGAACCTTTGCCAACAACGACCTGATCCATACCGATCCGACAGGAGCAGACCATGAACTTTTCAGCGAAGGACTCAGCAAATCACTTTTTAATTATATGCACGATATTGGCTTAGATCTGCCGCTTCAGGATTGGTTCGACTTTAAAGTGCCACGAACGACAATTCCTCCTGGCCGTATCAAACAGTCGATTGATGATCAGCAATATGAAACAGCTAAGCCCAATGCGAAAATTGTTTGGCTGGGCGGAATTCCATCTGTTAGTTATTATTCACGAAAGAAGAAGAACCAGACTTTCGAGATGGCCGAATTCACTTTCTCCAACAAGAAAAAGGATTTGGTGATTCACCTGAAAAAGGAAGAAGGGGAGTGGTTATCTGAACAAATTCCCGGAATTTCTGTCAACAGCCAGTTTTCAAAGACATTTACGGAACTCGAAAAGAGCTTTGAAGAGCAGACGAATGGTGATTTTGTGCTTTTCTGGATCAGCCGTGATATGAAGCAACTCCGGGAAAGTGGACTGCTGATGCTGTGACCAATTCCCGGATATCGTCCTTATTTCCCTGATGGTAATCTTTCAAATCGTTCCCGGATCAGTTGCTTGTAAAGCTGCTTGAAATCATCATTTAAAAAACTAATCCCGATAAATTCTATCCATTTATCCTTCGCTTTTTCCATTTTTTTAAACAGGTTTTCCTGCTGTTTTGCGTCCATTTTTAAGGTGTTAAAGGCCGCAATAAAATCACTGTATTTTATTTTCTTCTTTTTACCGTTGAGGTTTAACGCCAGATCTTCATCGTCTGCCGGATTGACGAGTATCGTAGCTACCAGGTCATAAGCGGGCGAAAGAATTGGCCCGATGCCAGGTTGGCTGATCAAAGAGAAATTTTTTAAGTGCATATCGGCATTCCCGGTAAGGAAAGAGAAAAGGACCTGCTCAAAGAAATTCACCACATCTAATCCGGGGTTGGTTGAATATTTTAAAATGGTTTTGGCTATTTGCTCATAGGAACCGTGATACTTATCCTCGGTCAGTTTTTCAGTTAACTGGCACATATCTTCCATGTGGATCTTCCCGTTTTTGGTGCGATCGATGCGCCGGGTGATGTAAGCCAGTTTGCCTGATTTCATGCGAATTAAACTATGAGGCACCACCTCAATTTTCGCAATGGTAGCCAGGTGAAGTGTCAGATCCTCCACTTCAGGTAGTTGAGGATATTTTAGTGTAGGCGGTTTTAAAATGTATCCGCCCCATAAACCAACGATGGTAAATCGTTTCGGATCGGTTCTGGTTGAACCCGAAGCAAGTTCCAATGAAATTTTAGGTTGAACTCCCGTTACCGTGATTTGGCTGCGCACCACCTGCATCGCGAGCTCTTCCATTTGTGCCTCGGTATAAGGCAATTCGGGAGGAGTGGGCTGGCCAAAGATTTTCCTGCTGCAGGATGCATGAAAATCGGATTCGTTATCCGCTAAATTTTGGTAACAATAGAGACACCTCATGTGATTACGAATTTTGGATTGCTATGATTTTTCTTCGGTCATTGATGTTATACTCACTGCGCCGATGCAATCTTTGCAACATGCCAGCAGCAACCCCATACGGTCGCGGGGATTAATTTTCCAGTTCTTTTCGGCAATATCAAGCAACCAGCCTTCCGGGATGAGTCCGTCGAAGAAGGAGAACAAAACTTTATTGTCGTAAGGGGCTTCCTGCAGTGGGAGCGTAAGGCTAACCGGCTCTTTATCTGGCAATGCCAGATAAGAAGGATCATAAATAAAATGATACCCGTTTTCGTCCTGGGTAAGCCAACCGGCCGTTTTATCGTGCATTTTGATCTCCGCTTTTCTCATCTTAATGGCAATTACGAAATTTGTCTAAAATTGTGGATGTCATTCTTTATCCAATTCACGGTCGATTGGAACGGCGCCGGTTTGATATCCAAAAAGTTGCAACACCTGGTTGACCTTGTCGAGTCGCAGTGATGCTTTTCCCTGTTCAAGATCACGGACAAAACGAAGACCCACCCCTGCTTTTCCTGCCAACTCGGGTTGTGTGAGCTTGGCAGCGTTTCTTTTTGATTTTACAAATTCATTGAGTAGCATAGCATATACCTTAACGGGTATAAAAATAGTCAATATTTTTATAATATACCTTTTCGGGTATAAAAAATTATAACTGAGTTTAATTATACCTTTTCGGGTATAAATAGGTGTTGATGTGGGGCATTATACCTGAAGGGGTATAATTTAATTTAGGGATTGAATTTGGCGAAGCCAAAAAAATCAAATGCCGGGATGATCATTTAAGATCCCCGGCATCTGTAAACTTTGCAAAATCGGATTAACCTTTAAACCCGATTGTTTTGTGTGTGCCGTCACAATACGGTTTGTTTTTAGATCCGCCACAGCGACAAAGGTAAATTGAATCATTTGACTCTTTTTCACCATATTGTCCTGCAATCTGAATTGATCCGGTTACCTGAATCGGGCCGTTTTCAAGGAACAGAATACTTGGTTTTTCGTTGTTTTTCTTCATGTGATAAATTTTATTGTTGCATTTTGAATAAGACCCGTAATGTACAAAAAATAATCGCCTGAATCATGCTGATCCGGGTTACAATTCAGGTTTTTTGTGTCAAAAACAATTGCATTTTCGCTCCCACACTTTGTAAATAGGTAAACAAGCTCCAATTTTCGCTCTCACACTTTGTAAATAGCCAAATGAGCTTCCGGTTTTCGCTCTCACACTTTGTAAATAGCCGGTTGCAAAAGAATTTTGGCGGTATTTTGCTTTCAGGAACCTGAAAATATTGGCTCTATGACGTTTGGTAGGGGTGATATGAGAAATGAGATCTAAGCCAAAGAATAAAGGTTAAGTTCAAAAGTTAAAATTCAAAGGCTAAAGTGTTCAACCTTTGTTTACATTCAAAATAGGTTAGCAGATGATACATTCAATGCACTTTAACCTTTTTACTTTATCCTTTAACCTTTGAACCATCCGCCATAAATGCAGGTTTCATTTTTACACACACGATCCATAATATTAAATTCCGGCGACCGAATTAAACGATGGGACGTAAGCTTTCACCAATCTCCGCGGGAAGGTAATTTTCGGATGATCCGCAAACCGCTGAAGCAAAAAGTGTTCCTGATTTCATGATCTCCTCCCATTCAGAAGGTGTGAAATCGTCAAAAAGCCGGTTGTTGATCAAACGGTTGTAGAGTCCGTAAACGATCCCGGCCGAGAAATTATCGCCTGCCCCAATCGTACTGACAACTTTGGTCTCTTTTGCGGCTATTTCCAGATGAAATTCCCGTGAAAATAATTCAGCACCCTGAGAACCTTTCGTGTAAGCAAGGTATTTGTTACCCGATTCGGAGAGCTGAGCATAAACACGCTGCGCCTCGTTAAGACCAAAAATATTTCGAAAATCCTGATCCGAACCTTTGACAATGGTTGCCAGTGATATATTTTCCAGAATCTTTTTGAGCAATTCAGGTTTATCAACCATCGATTGACGTGCATTCGGATCGTAGATGATAATTGCACCCGTCTTTTTAGCCTGTGTTAAAAAATCGAGGAGGTTTTCACGTCCGTTATCACGAAGGGCAAAGGAAGAGCCAAGCAAAATGAGATCGTTGCGCTGTGGTGCGGGGTAATCCGGAACAACATCTTTTGATGCCTGGTAGAAAGAGTAATCAGCATTGTTTTCGGAATCGAAAAATGCAAGAGCGATGCGCGACTGTCCCTCAAATCGTTTAATCAGCTGGCAGCTTACGCCATTGTTCATCAGAAATGCCGATGAAAGATCCCCGACATGGTCGTTCCCGAAAGTCGAGATTAAACTGACGAGCAGGCCACATCTTCCCAATGAAATTGCAGAATTATAGGCACTTCCGCCGCTGCAGGCTCCGGCAGGCTGACCATCGCGAAACAAGATATCATAAGTGGTTTCGCCAATTGTAAATATCCTCACTTTAGGTTCACTATTTTGAAATTTATCGGACACTTTTGTAGGGTTGTTTCTTTAAGACAATTGCAGTCCGCGCCGGAAGATAAATTTTCAGGTAATGGGTTGAACCCAGCCCTGCCTCGGGTATTGAATAATAGGTCATTCTGTCGTCGATGCGGTTAAAGCCTCCGTAGGCATGGGCATCGGTTTGTAGAATAATCTTAAATTTTGACGGTTGTATCTGAATTCCATAACCCTCGAACGATGTGGAAGGATTGAAATTGAAAATGAAGAGGAGATCTTTCCTCCTGAAAACCAGTACCTGATCGGCAGTGTTGTCAGTTATCCATTCTACATAAGGATCATCCAGTAGTTTTTCACTTCTGACCAGGTTAATCATATCACGGTCAAAGTCGAGGAGCCAATGAAAACGAAGCTCAGGGTTTTCAGAAATACTCCAGATACGCCGGGCATGCTGATAGGACCAGTTGTTCCCTTCGCGCGGAAAATCGATCCACTCAGGATGGCCAAATTCATTTCCCATAAAGTTCAGGTAGGCTCCTCCTGCACAACTGATAGTGGCAAGCCGGATCATTTTATGTAGCGCAATTCCACGATCAACTGTCAGATTGGGTTGATCCTTTCGCATGCTAAAATACATCTCTTTGTCCAATAGTCTGAAAATGATTGTTTTGTCGCCAACCATTGCCTGGTCGTGACTTTCACAGTAACTGACCACTTTTTCGTCGGCGCGGTGACTGGTCAATTCGTGAAAGATCTGGCCAACATTCCATTCCTGGTCCTGGAGCTCTTTAATCAGTTTGATCCAGTAGTCAGGCACTCCCATCGACATGCGGTAGTCAAAACCAAGACCACCAGCTTCGAGCGGCGCAGCCAATCCAGGCAAACCGCTCATATCCTCAGCAATTGATAATGCGCCAGGATTGAAATCGTGAATCAAACGGTTGGCCAACTTGAAATAGACGATGGCCTCCTCGTCAATATTTGGGGTAAAGTAATCGCTGTAACTTGTAAACGCCTTGCCCAATCCGTGATCCAAATAGAGCATGCTCGTAACGCCGTCGAAGCGGAAACCATCGAATTTATATTCCCCAAGCCAAAAAACTATGTTGGAAAGGAGAAAATGGAGCACAACATTTTTATTGTAGTTGAAACAATAGGAATCCCATGCAGGATGTTCTCCTCTTGCACCTTCGTGGAAAAACTGATAACGGGTTCCGTCATAGCTTCCCAATCCTTCAATAACATTCTTAACTGCGTGTGAATGGACTAGATCCATGATCACTGAAATCCCCAGACTATGCGCCTCATCAATCAGTTGTTTGAGTTCTTCTG